>NZ_JAKUFX010000069.1:0-30838 GCF_022663635.1 Bacillus cereus group sp. BfR-BA-01356
ATGATCAGGTTGATAGGTTCGAGGTGGAAGCATGGTGACATGTGGAGCTGACGAATACTAATAGATCGAGGACTTAACCATATAATATGTAGCAATGTTATCTAGTTTTGAGAGAACATAAAAAACTTATTGACTTTTAAAGTAAATGAGTTATAATAATGATTGTCTCAAAAGAATAATGTCTGGTAATGATGGCAGAGAGGTCACACCCGTTCCCATACCGAAAACGGAAGTTAAGCTCTCTAGCGCCGATGGTAGTTGGGACCTTGTCCCTGTGAGAGTAGGACGTTGCCAGGCAATATTATTCCGCAGTAGCTCAGCGGTAGAGCTATCGGCTGTTAACCGATCGGTCGTAGGTTCGATTCCTACCTGCGGAGCCATTGGAGAGCTGTCCGAGTTGGCCGAAGGAGCACGATTGGAAATCGTGTATACGTCACAAGCGTATCAAGGGTTCGAATCCCTTGCTCTCCGCCATAGGATTTATAATATTTGGCCCGTTGGTCAAGTGGTTAAGACACCGCCCTTTCACGGCGGTAACACGGGTTCGAATCCCGTACGGGTCACCACTTTGGAGGATTAGCTCAGCTGGGAGAGCACCTGCCTTACAAGCAGGGGGTCGGCGGTTCGATCCCGTCATCCTCCACCATATAAATTTTATATGAATAGTATTATCGCGGGGTGGAGCAGCACGGTAGCTCGTCGGGCTCATAACCCGAAGGTCGCAGGTTCAAATCCTGTCCCCGCAACCAAATGGTCCCGTGGTGTAGTGGTTAACATGCCTGCCTGTCACGCAGGAGATCGCCGGTTCGACCCCGGTCGGGACCGCCATTTTAATAAGGCTCGGTAGCTCAGTCGGTAGAGCAGAGGACTGAAAATCCTCGTGTCGGCGGTTCGATTCCGTCCCGAGCCACCATTTATTTTAATAAAATACGCCGGCTTAGCTCAATTGGTAGAGCAACTGACTTGTAATCAGTAGGTTGGGGGTTCAAGTCCTCTAGCCGGCACCATGTAAGTTTCGGAGGGGTAGCGAAGTGGCTAAACGCGGCGGACTGTAAATCCGCTCCTTCGGGTTCGGCAGTTCGAATCTGCCCCCCTCCACCATTTACATAGGGGCATAGTTTAAAGGTAGAACTGAGGTCTCCAAAACCTCCAGTGTGGGTTCGATTCCTACTGCCCCTGCCAAATATATTTACACAACATGGCGGTTGTGGCGAAGTGGTTAACGCACCGGATTGTGGCTCCGGCATTCGTGGGTTCGATTCCCATCAGTCGCCCCATTTTTATTTTAAAAATTACAAATAATCTAATGGATACTTACATATAATTAAGTAAGAATTCGATGGGCTATAGCCAAGCGGTAAGGCAACGGACTTTGACTCCGTCATGCGCTGGTTCGAATCCAGCTAGCCCAGCCATTTTTGCGGAAGTAGTTCAGTGGTAGAATACAACCTTGCCAAGGTTGGGGTCGCGGGTTCGAATCCCGTCTTCCGCTCCAATAAAATTTAATATGGCGGCATAGCCAAGTGGTAAGGCAGAGGTCTGCAAAACCTTTATCACCGGTTCAAATCCGGTTGCCGCCTTTTCTTTTGTGCCGATGTGGCGGAATTGGCAGACGCGCACGACTCAAAATCGTGTTCCTTCGGGAGTGTCGGTTCGACCCCGACCATCGGTATCATGAACGGCGTAATAAAAGACTCTACACCAAATGTGTAGAGTCTTTTTATGTTTTCATCACACTATAAAATAAGCAAAAATGGTGTGTTGGTGAAATGGTTATAAATGATTAAGGTAAACTTATTCATTTAGTACATGCGATACAGTTGGGGAAAACTACAAAACAATAAAGGGATAAATTTTTATCCCTTTATATAATTTCATTATTTTATAGAGAATTTCTCCAACCTGGTGACATGAAGTTAAATCCGACGCCACCAGTAGATATTAGTACATGATCAGCTGTTAATTTCGTAATTTCTAAGAACTTCTTTTCAAACTCTTCTCTGTTGTATTTGTACATAGTTGAGTGGCATGACCACATGTGTGTTGAAGTACTCAACCAGTCTCCTGATTCCTTTAATTCAGGAAACGACTCAAATCGAATTGGTTCATCTAATTTCATGAATCTCACTTGATAGATAGTTGGGTTTAATTTTTCTCCTATTCCTTTAAAAGCATGTGATTTTTTGTCTTTTGAATGTGTCATAATTCACCCTCCATCTTTTCTTCAAATTTTTTCCTATTTTTATTATACAACAATAGAAAACAATTATGGGAATAATATGGAAATCGGTATTAGCAATATAAAAAGACACTAACAGAAATGTTAGAGTCTTTTTGTTAAATTATACTATGTGCTTCTAAAATTCGTAATAAACGTAGGAATTCATGTATAATATAACTTGTCGAAAGAACAAAATGATAGTGATTTATATTATGTCTGTAATATGAATCAAAAATGAACTTTTTATATTTCTTTTAAAAATGTGTTGAACACACATTATATTTCATATTAATATTTTTATGTAGATTTAAAACGGGAAAGAGAGTGGAAAGTATGGGCCGTAAATGGAACAATATTAAAGACAAAAAAGCATCAAAAGATGCAAATACAAGCCGTATATACGCGAAATTTGGGCGTGAAATTTATGTGGCAGCAAAACAAGGCGAGCCAGATCCAGAATCAAACCAAGCACTAAGAGTTGTATTAGAGCGTGCGAAAACATACAATGTTCCAAGAACAATTATTGATCGTGCAGTTGAAAAAGCAAAAGGCGGTTCAGAAGAAAATTATGACGAGCTTCGTTATGAAGGATTCGGACCAAATGGAGCTATGGTTATTGTAGATACACTTACAAATAACGTAAACCGTACTGCAGCAGATGTACGAGCTGCATTTAGCAAAAACAGTGGTAATATGGGTGTGAACGGTTCAGTAGCTTACATGTTTGATGCGACAGCTGTTATCGGCCTTGAAGGTAAAACATCAGATGAAGTTCTTGAAATTTTAATGGAAGCAGATGTAGATGCACGTGACATTCTAGAAGAAGAAGATTCTGTTATCGTGTATGCTGAACCAGATCAATTTCATGCAGTACAATCTGCACTTAAAGGTGCTGGCGTTGAGGAGTTTACAGTTGCAGAATTAACAATGCTTGCACAAAGTGATGTAACACTTCCTGAAGATGCTCAAGCACAATTTGAGAAAATGGTTGATGCATTAGAAGATTTAGAAGATGTTCAACAAGTTTATCACAACGTAGACTTAGGAGAGTAATACGATAGATGACCCTTTTCGCTTAGCGGATAGGGTCTTTTTTATGAAGTTAATTAAGGTGATGAAGTATTAAAGGTATTTTGTTGTAGGTAGGGAATATGATTATAGGGATATATAAAATATTCATTATCTCTAGGAGGCTTAATATGGAACATAAGACACCAAAGCATATCGTTGCTGTAGCAGGTTATTTAACAAATGAAAAAAATGAAGTGTTATTAACAAAAGTGCACTGGCGAGCTGATACGTGGGAGTTGCCAGGAGGACAGGTAGAAGAAGGCGAAGCGCTCGATCAAGCTGTCTGTAGGGAAATAAAAGAGGAAACAGGGTTAACGGTGAAGCCTATCGGAATTACAGGCGTTTATTATAATACTTCTATGCATATTCTAGCTGTTGTTTTTAAAGTAGCATATATAAGTGGTGAAATAAAAATTCAACCTGAAGAAATACAAGAGGCTAAATTTGTTGATTTAAATGAAGAGAACATAGATGAGTATATAACGCGTCCTCATATGAAATCCAGAACGCTTGATGCAATGAGAGCAACACATTTTATTCCGTATGAAACGTGGGAAGTACAGCCGTATAATTTAATAGGAAGATTGTAAAGAAAAGAGTAGCCGATTTGAGATACATTCGAATCACTACTCTTTTTTTGTATACTGTTTAAGAAAAAGGTCAAAATAATAATAGCACTAGTATTGATTTGAGGAACATTTGTTCTGTATAATAAATATATATGTTATATACATTTAGATTACTAGATAGTCAAAAGTATATATATTTGTAGATGATATAATTAAAGTGTAAAGTGAAAATATAATAGTCTTAAGGGTTTCTCTATTATTGGTTATTCGTACTTTAACATAACCTATATTCAATATTTCAGATGAATAGTAGATAAAAAAATACTGTGATACAATACTTTTTTATCCCACTATTTGCTGGGCAGTAAGCCTGATTGATGAGGGCTCATTAAAGTTTCACTTTATACCTTACAATGATGTAAGGTACGTGTAAGAGAAATCGATGGGATATTTTTTTACAACAATGTATTCTTAAAGTAAGAGTTATATGCTGTGTGGAAAAGAGGTGTTCAAGATGAAAGAACGAGTATTATCTAGGGTGAACTATCATCAAAAAGTTGCATTAAATCCAATGACTAAACTTTTTTATAAAGCCATCATATTATTATTATTGTTAAGTTGTACGTTATTATTCATTGGAAATGTAATGATTGAGAAAAGTGATATTAGTAAATTACATGTACCGGCTAAGTTAGAGGTGCCAGAATCATTAACATATGCATTTATTGCGACAGAAGATAAAAGATTTTATCATCATAACGGTTTAGATTATATAGCAATTATTAGGGCATCTGTTGAGAATATAAAGGCTGGTGGTGTCGTGCAAGGAGGAAGTACAATTACACAGCAGCTATCTAAAAATGCCTTTTTAACGAATGAACGTACATTTTCTCGGAAGTGGAAAGAGATTTTTTATACGAAAAAAATTGAACGCACATTTACGAAGGATGAAATTTTAAAATTATATGTAAGTAATATTTATTATGGAGAAGGAGCATGGGGAATTGAAAAAGCAGCAAACCTTTACTTCGGTAAAAAGGTGAACCAATTAACGTTGGCTGAAAGTGCAATGATGGCTGCTGTAGTAAAAGCACCTGCTTATTACTCACCTGCACAAAATTATGATAAAGCAGTAGAGAGACGTAATGTCGTTTTGAGACTAATGGAGAAAGAAGGCTATATAAGCCATGATGAGTATGTTCAAGCAGTTAGTGAGAAATTGGTAATTCGTCATGATATAAAAATAGAGCAGTCGATGTTAAATAGCGCACGTAAAAAAGCAGTAAGTTAAGAGAAGTTCCTACAGAGGAGCTTCTTTTTTTGAATAAATTGTGACAAATTGTGACACAATATCGTCACAATTATTGTGTTTTTGTAATTTATGTGAGCGTGTTCATTGCGTGACGTATATAAGTGTTGATATTATGTGTATTGTGTACAATGCTGTATACAGAATATGAATTTAAAGAGGAATGTATATGAAATCAAATAAACTCATGGCTCTTGGTATAGTTTTTTCTATCGCAGTATTAATTGTAATTGGAACAATTGCGTATAGCATCATAAATGACAAAAAAGATAAAGGGAATGAGATGTTTGCTTATTCTACGCAACAATCTTTAGGGAAAGATGATGCTCCAGTTAAGGTAGTTGAATTTGGAGACTTTAAATGTCCTGCTTGTCGTACTTGGGATGTAACAGTATTATCTCGATTAAAAGAAGAGTATATTGATAAAGGCAAAGTGCAGTTATACTTTATTAACTTCCCATTTATTGGAAAAGATTCAGATTTAGGTGCAGCAGCTGGTGAAGCAATTTATAAACAAGATAAAGATTCATTCTGGATCTTCTATGATGAGATCTATCAAAATCAAAAGAAAGATACAGAAGAATGGATTACAGAAGATTTGCTTCTTAGCATTGTGAAAGAGAAACTGCCGAAAGTTAATGTAGAGCAATTTAAGAAAGATTTACACAGTAAAGACATTAAAGAAAAAGTAAGTAAAGATTCAGATCGTGCTCAAAAATTAAAAGTTCAAGGTGCTCCTTCTGTATATGTAAACGGAAATCTTGCAAATCCTGATTTTGATAGTATGAAGAAGGCAATTGATAAAGAATTGAAAAAGTGATGAGGTTTCTCATCACTTTTTCGACTTTTTTCGATAAAATTCTTGCCTCTACTTTTTTTACATGCTATACTACTTTACATAAGTTATTCTAATATCTTATATGTAATTCATATTTGCGGGTGTAGTTTAGTGGTAAAACAAGAGCCTTCCAAGCTCTGGTCGAGAGTTCGATTCTCTTCACCCGCTCCAAATTTTATTAAATGTTTTTCTATAAATTGTGATCAACGCAGTGTTTCGTTTCCGAGATAAACGAGGCATTGCGTTTTTTAATGTTTGAAAAATATAATTACATGCGAAAATAGAAGTAAATAATAGTATTCCAAACGTGAATTACTAACCAATAGAGTGGTTACATAAGGGGTGGATTCATCTGAGGAGGCGATTAAGAGTGGATTTTGAACAATTAAAGCAAGATGTAATTGCGTATAGTAAAACAATTGGCATAGATAAAATAGGCTTTGCGAGCGCTTCTCCTTTTGAGGAATTAAAGCAGCGCTTAATCCAGCAACAACAATTAAATTATCAATCTGGATTTGAAGAGCCTGATATAGAGAAGAGAACGAATCCGCAATTGTTATTACCGGGTGCTAAATCAATTATTGCGATTGCTTTAGCATATCCTTCAAAATTAAAAAATGCACCATTAAGTAAGCGTGGAGAACGCCGTGGGATTTTTTGTCGTGCTTCTTGGGGACAAGATTATCATCTTGTTTTACGAGATCGTTTGCAAAAATTAGAGGCATATTTAATTGAAAAACTTCCCGATATAGAAGTGAAGTCCATGGTTGATACAGGTGAATTAAGTGATCGAGCTGTATCAGAGCGTGCTGGTATTGGATGGAGCGGTAAAAACTGCTCTATTATTACACCTGAATTTGGTTCGTACGTATACTTAGGGGAAATGATTACAAATGTTCCATTCCCGCCAGATAAGCCGATAGAAGATCAATGCGGGGGCTGTACGAAATGTATCGATATTTGTCCTACCGGTGCTTTAATACAGGGGGGACAGTTAGATTCGAAGAAGTGCATTGCGTTTTTAACACAAACGAAAGGATTCCTACCTGAAGAATATCGCGATAAAATAGGAAATCGCATATATGGATGTGATACGTGTCAGACTGTTTGTCCGAAAAACAAAGGAATGGATTTTCATAATCATCCTGAGATGGAGCCGGATCCTGAGCTAGTTAAACCATTATTAACGCCACTTTTAACAATTAGTAATCGTGATTTTAAAGAGAAATATGGGATTATGTCAGGGTCATGGAGAGGGAAAAAGCCACTGCAAAGAAATGCGATTTTAGCATTAGCACATTTTAAAGAAGCATCGGCAATTCCTGATTTAATTGGTGTTATGAAAGATGACCCAAGACCGGTACTACGCGGAACGGCAGCATGGGCACTTGGGAAAATTGGCGGAGATGGAGTAGGCGAAGCGATTGAGAAAGCGATGGAACGTGAGAAAGATGAAGAAGTACTTCATGAAATGAATCGCGGGCTTGAATTGTTAGCACAGAAAAAAGAGTAGATAATATTTCCCTTTTTCATATTGTAATATGGGAGGGAGACAGAATGGTTGTAAAAACGAAGATTGAAAACCAAGTACAACAATTTTTAGCATATATAACGGAGAAAAGAACGAATGTGGATGGTATTGCTGAGGATTTATTACAAATGGCACTGAGAAAGAAACAATTGTTTCAAAGGCGTAGTGCACATATAGTGAAAGCAACTGCGGATGTTTCTTTCATTAGACAATTAAATAGTAATGACCATCAAGAAATTGATTATCAAATACATTTTAAATATTTAATTAAGCATAAAGAATTATTTTATATTGAAGAGGAACAATTAAAACGAAGAGTTTGTTTAAATAATAGTCGAATTATAGGCGATTCTGCTATTGAAGTGTCAGAAGAAATTAGAATGGGTGAGACATTAGAAAGGGATATTACGAAAGAGAAGTACGGTTCTTATCAGTATAATCGTTTAGAGGCAGTGAAATATGCAGAGCGTTGGTGGGATGACCGGAATCCTATGTATCGTAATTTCCCTGATAATTGTACGAATTTCATTTCTCAATGTCTTCATACTGGAGAAGTACCTATGAACGGGTATCCTAATATTCGTAAAGGATGGTGGCAAAGGGAGAATCAGTGGAGTTGGAGCTGGGCTGTTGCACATTCTTTTTATTGGTATTTGTCAGGTGCTACAACAGGACTTCGAGCAGAGGCGGTAGAGAGGCCAGAAGAACTTATTCTTGGAGATGTCATTGCTTATGATTTCGAGGATGACGGAAGATGGAATCATACGACGATTGTAGTAGCAAAAGATGCAGATGGTATGCCGCTTGTAAATGCACATTCAGCGAATAGCCGTCGACGTTATTGGAACTATGAAGACTCTAGTAAATATACACCACAAATGAAATATAAATTCTTTCATATTATTAATGGGTAGAGATTTTTCGCTCAAGTGGTATAATACGTAGTAGACAAAAAACAGAGGTGAATATCGCGTGGGAGTACATGTTGTTTTATATCAGCCAGAAATTCCAGCAAATACAGGGAATATTGCTCGTACTTGTGCAGCAACTGGAACAGAATTACATTTGATTAGACCGCTTGGATTTTCAACGGATGATAAAATGTTAAAGCGTGCAGGATTAGATTATTGGCAGCACGTAAAAATTACGTATTATGATTCAATTGAAGAATTTTATGAAAAAAATAAAGACGGTGAATTCTTCTATTTAACAAAGTATGGCGAGAAAGCTCATACAGCGTTTGACTATAGCAAGCGTGAGAAGGATTACTATTTTGTATTTGGAAGAGAAACAAACGGCTTACCAGCTAATGTAATCGAAGAAAACTTTGATCATTGTTTACGTATTCCAATGACAGATAAAGTACGTTCATTAAATTTATCTAATACAGCAGCAATTTTAATTTATGAAGCGTTCCGTCAACAAAATTACCCTGGATTAGATTTAGAAATCGTTTATTAAAAGTCGCCATATGGCGACTTTTTTTTATAAAATAAAAATAATATATAATCATACATTTAAAAGAGAGGACATAATCATATAGAATGGGATATATGATTAAAAATAGATAAGACGGGTTGAGATAAATATGAAGGAAGAATATAGTAATCAAAATACCTTTTTAAGTATGATAGATATGGATTTAATTAGACAAGGATTATTACATGCTATTCAAGATTTAGTATTCATATTGAAAGTTATTGATAATGAAACGTTTCAATATATGTATGTGAATAAAATAGGAATGGATTATGCTAGGTTAAGCGAAGAGTGCTATGGAAAAACTTTTGCAGAAGTATTACCAAAAGATATAGCGGGGATATTGCAAAGGCAATATGCAAAAGTAGTGAGAGAAGCGAAAGCACACACCTTTTGTGATGTAGTCAATTTACCAAAAGGTGAGATACATTATGAATCTTCACTTAATCCTGTCTGCGACGAAGAAGGAATATGTCAATTTGTTATTTGTATTACAAGAGATATTACAGCTCAAATTGAGGAGAAGACAAAGATAGAGGAAAAACAAATGTTATTTAAGTCGTTACTGGAATATAATAATGACTCAATTATATCTATAGATTCTATAGGGAGAGTTACATATGCAAATCCGGCAACGTATGAAATATTTGGATACCGGTATGAGGAATTAAATAATAAATTTATTTTTGAATTCATTAATAAAGAATATGAAAAAGATTTTCAAATTATATTTAAGGGATCGATGCAAGGAAAAGCAAAACAAATTGTTTCAAAGAAATATGTTCATAAAGAAGGGTACGAGCTATATATTTCTTTGAGAACTATCCCGATTATTGTGAACGGTGAAATTGTTGGGATTTATATTGTTACGAGAGATGTTACAAGGCAAGTATTAAACGAAATGCGAACAGAATATTTAGCTTACTATGACCAGTTAACGGGATTAATGAATAGAATTTCATGTACAAATAAGTTAAATACTTTTTTAAATGAGAGTGTAAATTTTGCACTTGTATTTATAGATTTAGATGAGTTTCATCGTATTAATGATACATTTGGTCATAAAGAGGGAGATAAAGTATTACAAAAAGTTACAGAATGTTTAAGCAATCTAAAAATAGAAGATATGCACTTATTTAGAGAACACGATGATCAATTTGTTATGTTGATAGAAAATATAACGAAAGAATATGTAGAGGAAGTTGCAAAAAGCATACTGAAAAATATTAGTGAATATTTTGTAATCGAAGAAGAAGATGTATATTTAAGTGCATCAATTGGAATTGTAATGGCTCCAGCAGATGGAGAAGATGAAAAAATACTATTTCAGAGGGTCGATGCTGCTTTAGAAAAAGCAAAAGAAAAAGGAAAAGGACATTATCATTTTTATTGTAGTGGATTAGACTGTGAGCGTGAACAAAGGTTTATAATAGAAAACCAGTTACATCGTGCTATAGAAAAAAATGAATTTTTCTTATATTATCAGCCACAAATTAATATTGAAACGAAAAAAATAGCTAGTATGGAAGCTTTAATAAGGTGGGAGAATAAGGAATTAGGATTTGTTTCTCCAAACCAATTTATTCCATTGGCAGAAAGAACAGGATTTATTATTAAGCTCGATGAATGGGTAGTAAATCAAGTGTGTCAGCAACTGCGCGAATGGTTAAATAAAGGATATGAAGTGGTCCCAATTGCGGTTAATATTTCAGCTAGACACTTTCGTTCTATTACATTAATAGAGATGATTACACGGGCTTTAAATAAGTACAATGTATCAGCTCATTTATTAGCGATAGAGGTTACAGAAGGAGCTCTTATACATAAAGATATATCAAAGAGAGTGTTACTACAATTAAAAGAACAAAATTTAAAGATTCATTTAGATGATTTTGGAACAGGCTATTCATCTTTAAGTTATTTAAAAACATATCCAATTGATACTTTAAAAATTGATCGTTCTTTTATGGAAGGTATACATATAGATGAACGTGATACGAATATTACAGCTGCAATTATTCATTTAGCTCATACTTTAGAATTGAATATAATTGCAGAAGGAGTAGAAAAAAAGGAGCAAATACAGTTTTTGAAAGAAAAGAATGTGAAGCTTGTACAAGGTTATTATTATAGCCGACCACTATCCAAATATGATATGGAAAATATGTATTATAAATAAAAAAATGATGTGCTAAAAGCACATCATTTTTTATGTGTACCTGGTTTGTCATTGTAACCGGATGTAAAAATAGCTGTAAGAAATGTGAGTGATACACCTAAAATTAATAATAATTTCATACTAATATCCTCCTTACTTTTTTCGGTTCATGAGTTTTATTTATTATCCAAAATGTATGTAAGGTTCTTAGAAGAAAAGAATTTATTTATAATGAATAGCAGTGTAAAAACGTTAATACCTATATTATACAGAATTTTCTTTGAATTTTGGAGAGAATTTTAGCGTGCTATTATATATTTCGTTTTGATTTAAAGAATGTTTAAGGACATCCTAGCATACCTTTTATAATAATCCGATTGAACAAGGAGATGGGGGAGGAGCTATAATGGATATTCTAAAAAAGATTGAACAGCATCGAGCAGCAGAAGAACGTTTACAATGGGAAGGTACGTTTGCGGAGTATTTGGAGCTTGTGAAAGAAAGACCATGGGTGGCTCAAACAGCACACTCTCGCATTTACAATATGATAAAAGACGCTGGAATTGAAGAAGTTGATGGTAGAAGAAAGTATAACTTCTTTAGTAATCAGCTCTTTGGATTAGAGGATGCTCTAGAACGTCTTGTAGAGGAATATTTTCATCCATCTGCAAAACGATTAGATGTTAGAAAAAGAATTTTATTATTAATGGGTCCTGTTAGTGGAGGGAAATCAACGTTAGTTACAATGTTGAAACGAGGATTAGAAACATATTCAAGAACAGATCGCGGAGCAATTTTTGCAATTAAAGGATGCCCAATGCACGAGGATCCACTGCATTTAATTCCACATCATTTACGAGATGATTTCTTTGATGAGTATGGGGTTAGAATTGAAGGGAATTTATCACCACTAAATGTCATGCGTTTAGAGCAAGAATACGGATCAAGAATTGAGGATGTAGTTGTAGAGCGTATTTTCTTCTCTGAAGATCGCCGTACAGGGATTGGTACATTTAGCCCGTCTGATCCAAAATCACAGGATATTGCAGATTTAACAGGTAGTCTGGACTTTTCTACGATTGCAGAATATGGTTCAGAATCAGATCCGCGTGCGTATCGATTTGATGGAGAATTAAATAAGGCAAACCGAGGAATGATGGAGTTCCAAGAGATGTTAAAATGCGATGAGAAGTTTTTATGGCACTTATTATCGCTTACGCAAGAAGGGAATTTCAAAGCGGGAAGATTTGCGCTTATTTCAGCAGATGAATTAATTGTAGCGCATACGAATGAAACAGAGTATCGCTCATTTATAGCAAATAAGAAAAATGAAGCATTGCACTCAAGAATTATTGTAATGCCAGTTCCTTATAATTTACGAGTAAGTGAAGAAGAACATATTTATGAAAAAATGATTCGTGAAAGTGATGTATCGAATGTTCACATTGCACCACACACACTTCGCGTTGCAGCAATGTTCACTATTTTAACTCGTTTAAAAGATCCGAAGCGTCCGGATATTGATTTAATTAAAAAGATGCGTTTGTATGATGGAGAAACGGTAGAAGGTTATAATGCGATTGATGTAGAAGAATTACAACGCGAATATCAAGATGAAGGTATGAAGGGTATTGATCCTCGTTATGTCATTAACCGAATTTCGTCTACAATCATTCGAAAAGAGGTACCATCTATTAACGCGTTAGATGTACTTAGATCTTTAAAAGATGGGCTAGATCAGCATCCATCCATTAGTAATGAAGACCGTGAACGTTACATGAACTTCATCTCATTAGCGAGAAAAGAATACGATGAAATCGCGAAGAAAGAAGTACAAAAAGCGTTTGTTTATTCATATGAAGAATCAGCTAAGACGCTTATGGATAATTACTTAGATAACGTTGAGGCGTACTGCAATAAATCGAAATTACGTGATCCGTTAACAGGAGAAGAAATGAGTCCAGATGAAAAATTAATGCGCTCAATTGAAGAGCAAATTGGAATTTCAGAAAATGCTAAGAAAGCGTTCCGTGAAGAGATTTTAATTCGCATTTCTGCTTATGCCCGTAAAGGAAAACGCTTTGATTATAATTCACATGAGCGTCTTCGTGAAGCGATTCAGAAAAAACTATTTGCTGATTTAAAAGATATAGTGAAAATTACAACATCAACGAAAACGCCGGACGAAAATCAGCTTAAGAAAATCAATGATGTTGTTGCGCGTTTAATTGATGAGCATGGCTATAATTCTTCTTCAGCAAATGAATTACTACGCTATGTAGGTAGCTTGTTAAACAGATAGTTTGATAACAAAACGCTGTCTCTTGTATTTTGCGGGACAGCGTTTTATTATCCGTTCATATGTGTATAAAGTGTCATACCTTGTCCAAATGTAATAAATTAAGATGCAATTTTATGAATTTATTGTCAATTATTTTTACAATATGCATATGATAGAGTAACCAACCATTCATACGAAAAAAGCCAACACAATACAATATGTTGCAAAGTAAAAATGTGTGCAACAATGCATTGTGTTTCTTTCTTATCAGTGGCTGAATATTTCTTTCTATTTATGTGAGTGGCAAAATTTTGTTTAGGATGCTCGGGGTATTGTATGAAAAACGTTATAAATGTTTATGGGATGATTTTCTGTGGGCAGTTACCTTTCAAATATTCTAGCTTGCATATTACAGAACAAAATTTATAGATTGCTGTTCATACAGGAAGACAATTACAGTAAGGAGGGAAAGGAATGGGCGAAGAAAATCAACCAAATTATACGATTTCACAGGAAAACTGGTCCCTCCATCGCAAAGGATATGACGACCAACAGCGCCATCAAGAAAAAGTACAAGAGGCAATTAAGAATAATTTACCCGATCTTGTAACAGAAGAAAGTATAGTTATGTCTAATGGCAAGGATGTTGTAAAAATACCAATTCGTTCTCTAGATGAATATAAGATTAGATACAATTATGATAAAAATAAACATGTTGGGCAAGGAAACGGTGACAGCAAAGTTGGTGATGTCGTTGCGAGAGATGGATCGAGTGGTCAAAAACAAAAAGGGCCAGGAAAAGGGCAAGGAGCAGGAGATGCAGCTGGGGAAGATTACTATGAAGCTGAAGTCTCTATTTTAGAATTAGAACAAGCGTTTTTCAGAGAGTTAGAACTGCCTAATTTAAAGAGAAAAGAAATGGATGAAAACCGGATTGAACATGTTGAATTTAATGACATTAGAAAAACAGGATTATGGGGAAATATCGATAAGAAACGAACAATGATATCCGCATATAAACGAAATGCAATGAGTGGTAAGGCATCTTTTCATCCAATTCATCAAGAAGACTTAAAGTTCCGCACTTGGAATGAAGTATTAAAGCCAGATTCAAAAGCTGTTGTATTAGCGATGATGGATACGAGTGGATCGATGGGAATATGGGAGAAATATATGGCACGTAGCTTCTTTTTCTGGATGACAAGATTTTTACGCACAAAGTATGAAACAGTTGATATTGAATTTATTGCTCATCATACAGAAGCGAAAGTCGTTACAGAAGAAGAATTTTTCTCAAAAGGAGAAAGTGGCGGAACAATATGTTCCTCCGTATATAAAAAAGCATTAGAACTTATCGATAATAAATATTCACCAGACCGCTATAATATTTATCCATTCCATTTTTCAGATGGTGATAATTTAACATCAGATAATGCTAGATGTGTAAAGCTTGTTGAAGAGCTAATGAAGAAGTGTAATATGTTTGGGTATGGGGAAGTGAACCAGTATAACCGCCATAGTACACTCATGTCAGCCTATAAAAATATTAAAGATGATAATTTCAGATATTATATTTTAAAGCAAAAAGCAGACGTATTTCATGCGATGAAAAGCTTTTTTAGAGAAGAATCAGGTGAGAAAATGGCATAACCTCTTTTAAAGAGGTTCTTTTTTTGTAAACTTTTTATTTTTCTAGTTTACAATGATAATGAAAATCATTATCATTTATTCGAGAAATGATTACATTTCGAATTATATATTTCGGAGGAGATGTAAAGTTGAAACAAAATAAAAGAAAACGTATAAATGCAATGATTATAGCGGCGGCGTTATCACTTCCGTTTGCTGTTTATTCAACACCTGCTTTAGCGGCAGTAGCAATTGAGGCGAATAAAACTGGACAAGGTTTAGAAGATGGTACATATGACGCTGTTATTAAAGCGTATAAAGATAAAACGAATGAAGAGTCTATGGCAGCTGTTTATATAAAGGATCCGAAATTAACAATTGAGAATGGAAAGAAAATTGTAACAGCAACGTTAAGTGATAGTGATTTCTTTCAATACTTGAAGACAGAGGATATTCACACTCCAGGTGTGTTTCATGATGTAAAAGTAATATCAGAAGATAAAAAGAAAAACGGAACGAAAGTGATTCAGTTTGAAGTAGGAGAATTAGGAAAAAGATATAATATGCAAATGCATATTTATATTCCGACAATGGCCTATGATAATAAATATCAAGTGCAGTTTGAAGTAAATGCTTTAAATTTAGAAAATAATGTTCCAGAAAAGCAAAAGGAAAATAAAGAGGATCAACAGGATGAAGACGGAAATGTAATATTAGATAAGCAATTACAAAGGCATATTAATAAGTATAATTTAAATAGAGAGAATCTAAATACGCCAATAACTAAGGAAGATTTATTAAAAGTTAAATCTTTAATAGTCGTTGAAGCGAAAAGTAAAGGAATACAAGACGTAAGTGGTTTAGAATATATGACGAACTTAGAAAGCTTAACATTGGAAGAAGTTAAGTTAGAAAATATACAATTTATCTCAAGTTTGAGACAATTGAAATCATTAAGTATAACTTATGGTGAACTTAAAGATATTGGACCTTTGGCTGAGTTAGAACATATCGAAAGTTTAAGCTTGAGAAACAATAAAATCTCGGATTTAAGCCCATTGAGTCAAATGAAGAAGATCAAAATTCTAGATTTAAATAGTAATTATATAAAAGATATTAAACCATTATTTACAGTGAAATCTTTAAGGACTTTGATTGTGGCAAATAATCAAATTAGTAATGCAGGTCTTGAAGGAGTTCACCAATTAAAGAATTTAAAGACATTTGAAATAAGCAATAATGGATTGAGTAATGTTGAACATATTAATGGAATGAATAAATTAATTGAATTAGGGCTTTCCAAAAATGAATTAGTAGATCTTACGCCATTATCAAAATTGTCAGGGTTACAGAAATTAAATCTAGAAGAAAACTATATTTCAGATATAACGCCACTTAGTCAATTAACAGGTTTATATGATTTAAAACTAGGTTCAAATGAAATTCGTGATGTTAGATCAGTTCAAGAACTAGGAAAAAGAATGTATATCGATATTCAAAGACAAAAAATTTTTTTAGATGATGTAGAAAAAGATAAGGAAGTTAAAATACCTATTTATAATTTACAAGGAGAGACACTTGATACTATTCAATTGAAGAGTGAAGATGGGATCGTTAATAATGGTTCTGTTAAATGGGGGACTACCGGTGAAAAAACATATGAATTTATGTTGGATATAAATCCAGAAGAGAATCGTATTAAGTTTAATGGAACAGTAATTCAAAATGTTGTTGAAAGATTAGACGAAATCAAGGAAACAATAAAAGAGAATAATGAACAAAAGGAAAATGTAATTCTCGATAAAACTTTACAACAACATATTAATAAAGAGAATTTAGGTAGAGAGAATGTAAACGCTCCTATCACAAAAGAAGATTTATTGCAGATTAAAAAACTAGAGATACTTAAAGAAAAAGGAAATGAGATAAAAAATATAACAGGTTTAGAGTACATGACGAACTTAGAAAACCTCACTTTAGAAGGAGTAGGCCTGAAAAATATTGAGTTCATCTCAAACTTGAAACAATTGAATAATGTGAATGTATCTCATAATCAAATTGAAGATATAACACCACTATCTTCATTGGAAAATTTACAGTGGTTAAATCTTGCGGACAATCATATTAAAGATGTAACGGTTATTGGTTCCATGCTAAACTTACTTAGTTTAAAATTAGCTGAAAATGAGATTCGTGATGTAAGGCCATTAATACAATTAGGTCAGTGGATAACAATTGATGTTAGAAGACAAAAGGTCATTTTGGATGATGCAGAAATAAATAAAGAAGTGAAAATTTCTGTATATGATTTAGAGGGAGAGCCAATTGAAAAGATTACACTAAAGAGTGAAGGTGGAACGCTTACTGATGAGGGAATCATTTGGCGTACTTTAGGAGAAAAAATATATGAATTTGATTTAGATGCAGATCATTATGAGACTGGCATATTATATAGTGGCATTGTAATGCAGAATATAGTAGAAAAATTAATACCAAAAGAAGAAGTGAAAGAACCAGCAAAAGAAGTTGAAGAAACAAAAGAAGAAGTGAAAGAACCGATAAAAGAAGTTGAAGAAACAAAAGAAGAAGTAAAAGAGCCGGTAAAAGAAGTTGAAGAAGCGAAAGAACCAAAGAAAGAAGTAAAAGAATCAGCAACAGGATTGGATCAAGAGCCAAAAGGGAATAATCAAGTTGTTGAAAACGAGGGAAGAAAAGCAGACACTTTAAATAAACAACATACTAATAAGCCAGAGGAAGGCAAGAAATTTTTACCATCAACAGGCGGTGAAACTAGCACATCGACTTTACTTTCTGGGTTAACACTTGTTCTTTCCGCACTAAGTATGTTCGTATTTAGAAAGAGATCATTTAAGAAATAAATAACGTTTAATCTTATTATTATATATAATTAATTTTTACTTTTTTTGAGCAGACATTATCATGGCGGTTTTATTAGAAACATGCATATGATGATGTCTTTTTTACGAGAGAAGGATATTGCTGAGGATTGTCTAAGTGTATTAGAAAAGGAGGGGAAGTTATGCATATTGATTCTATTTCAAAGATCGAAGAAGCTGCAGAATTTATTTCGATGATGAATAAAGATATTACGCAGCATGTTGGTTATTGCGGGGAGAATCATGAAGAAATATTGGACGCTATTCTTCATGGTTTTTCTGATATAGGGTGGGAGAAGTCTTTTGTCGTTTCTTATAATGATAATAATGAAATTGTAGGTGTATTAGGGTTTGATATAGATGAGGTAAGCGAAAGTGCGGAGATTTGGGGGCCTTTTATTATAGCTTCGAATTGGGGGGAGCTTGCTTTAAGTATGTGGGAGAAACTTATCGAGAAGATTCCACTTCATATTCAAAAGTTTCATGGATTTTATCACGTGAAAAATAATAATGGCATCGACTTTATGAAATATTTACAAGCTAAAAAACAAGAGAAACATAGCGTTTTAATTTTAAAGAAAACTAATGTAGAGCAATGTACAATGAATCAAGTAGAGGAAGCATCTCAACAAGTATTTGAGCAGTTTATTGCTTTACATAATTATGTTTTTCCTAATACATATTATAAAGGAAATGAAATTATTGAACGTTTAAGTGATACGAATAAATTATTTGTAAGTAGGAAGAATGGTAAGTTAGAAGGTTACGTATATGTTGAAGTAAATCCGGAGTTTCAAGAAGCGAATATCGAATTTATTGCAACCGCTGAAAATAGTAGAAGAAAAGGTGTCGGAGAGCAGTTATTACAAGGGGCAATTCAGTATATTTTCTCCTTCCAAGAGATGAAAGAGATAGAACTATGTTTGAATACGAATAATGATCGTGCGATGGAGTTGTACAAGAAAGTAGGGTTTGAGGAGAAGGCATGTTTACAACACTATATAATAGAGTAAAAACCCATTCGTATGAAGATTATATTTCATACGAATGGGTTTTATTTCATTTACTTTGCCGCCCTCGGTAATAACAGATTCAGGACTAATTTGAGGGCCGAATTCTTCTTGTATAAGAGGTGATAATCGTTACATAACCTTTTTTATTTTTTTCGGGATTTCTTTCGTTTGCGAATTAACATCTTCTTTTTTTAGCTCTTTAAAAAGAGAAGTGACCATAAGAACGACTACAATAGAAAATGGTAGCGCAGCAATTATAGCTGCGATTTGTAGTGCATTTAATCCTCCAGCTTGTAATAAAATAGCGGCAATTATCGCGATTGTTAATCCCCATATAAGTTTTAAACTATTTTTCGGTGATAAGCTTCCGTTACTCGTTTGCATGGAAACGACAAATGTTGCTGAATCGGCAGAAGTAACGAAAAATGTGGCTACTAGAATCAACCCGATAATCGTTAAAAATGTAGAGAATGGTAGGTGTGAAATAACAGCAAATAATCCAATCTCTGTACCATTTTTTGCAATTTCATCAGCTATTCCAAGCGATTGGAACATTTCCATATGGATTGCGGTACCACCAAATACTGCAAACCAAAATGTACAGATAAGAGTCGGGACTAATACAACTCCAAAAATAAATTCTTTTATTGTGCGCCCTTTAGAAATACGTGCGATAAATGTGCCGACGAATGGAGACCAAGAGATCCACCATCCCCAATAGAAAATAGTCCAGTTTTCAATCCAAGAAGAAGATTTTTCACTAAATGCTCCTAAATTTAATCCCATACTAGGCAAAGCTCCAATATAAGAACCGAGTGTAGATGTGAAATATTTCATAATAAATACGGTTGGCCCTAAAAATAAAAAGGAGACGAGTAAAATACCTGCAAGAGAGAAATTTAAGTTACTCAAATATTTAATCCCACGATCTAAGCCAGTTTGTGCACTCGTTAAATATAAAACGGCGAAGATGGCGATAAGTACGAGCTGTGTAAGTAAAGTGTTATGAATAGAAGGGAATAAATAGCTTAATCCTCCAGCAATTTGTTGAGCACCAATCCCAACAGATGGTACAATGCCAAATACTGTGGCTAAAACAGCTAAAATATCGACTGTTTTTCCGATACGAGAATTTTTCGATCGATTAAATAATGGAGTAACTGTAGCCCCGATAGTGCTACCTTTTTGTTTGCGGAATGTGAAATATGCAATTGTTAAAGCGACCATTGCGTATAGTGACCATGGAAAGAGACCCCAGTGGAAAAATGAATATTGCATAGCGAGTTTGGCACTTTCCTCTGTCCCCGCTTTTCCTGTTAATGGATCTGTAAAATGTGAAATCGGTTCAGCGATTCCATAAAAGAGGAGTCCAATTCCCATTCCTGCCCCAAACAACATGGATAGCCAAGATGGATAATTATATTTTGGCTTTTCTCCATCTTTACCAAGACGAATAGAACCGTACTTGGAAAATGCTAAATAAGCAGCCAAAATAATCATTGTAGTCATAAGTAGAGAGTAAAACCATCCAAATTTATTGAGGATAAATGAGTTTAAAGAAGATGTAACACTTTGTAAATCGTAGCCTTGTATCCAACTTGCTGGGGTAATTCCCCATATAATGAATAATGTTGTTAGCAAGAAGGAGATATAAAATACACTGTTTTCTTTTTTTATCATAGAATCCCACCCTTATTTAATAAAGTTAACAATTATAATAATCATAACAATTAAGTTTTTAATTGTCAAAAAATTCCCTTTTTATAATGTGAAAGGATGCAATTTGTTTTAGGGAGGTAAAGAGCAATGCGTTCACGATATGTACAAATTATAGGAAGAAATAATATGAAATATTGCATTTTATATTGTTACATCCAGATTTTATGTTAAATTCTTGAATGGAATATTAAAATAGGGGGCAAGGATATGAACAAGAAATCAAAGATCAATAAAGTGATGCTTAGCATTAGTACAATGGCTTTATCGTTAGGCGCACTTCAAACTCATGCAGCAGCGGAAGAAAAAGTACCGTATAACGTGTTAAAAACGAAACCGGTTGGAATTGAAAAGTCGGTAGATGAAGTTGGACATATTTCAAAAGTTGATGAAACTTTATCATTTCAAGAACGTTTAAAAGTAGGAGATTTTTCACAGCGACCAGCATCTATTACGAAGAAAACTGCAGTAAAGCAGGTTAAAGAAAGCTATTCAATGGCTGATTTAAACAAAATGAATGACCAAGAATTAGTTGAAACGTTAGGCAGTATTAAATGGCACCAAATTACAGACTTATTCCAGTTTAATGAAGATGCAAAGGCTTTTTATAAAGATAAAGGAAAAATGCAAGTCATTATAGATGAATTAGCTCATAGAGGTAGTACATTTACGAAAGATGATTCAAAAGGAATTCAAACGTTTACTGAAGTGCTGCGTTCAGCTTTTTATCTTGCATTTTATAATAGTGAATTAAGCGACTTAAATGAAAGAAGCTTCCAGGATAAATGTTTACCTGCTTTAAAAGCAATCGCAAAAAATCCAAACTTTAAGCTTGGTACAGTTGAACAAGATACAGTCGTATCTGCGTACGGTAAATTAATTAGTAATGCTTCAAGCGATGTTGAAACGGTTCAATATGCATCGAATATTTTAAAGCAATACAATGATAATTATACTACTTATGTAAATGATCGAATGAAGGGACAAGCAATATACGATATTATGCAAGGTATTGACTATGATATGCAGTCGTACTTAACTGAGGCTCGTAAAGAAGCGAATGAAACGATGTGGTATGGAAAAGTAGATGGGTTTATTAATGAAATAAATCGTATTGCTCTTCTAAATGAAGTAACGCCAGAAAATAAATGGCTCGTTAATAATGGCATTTATTTTGCTAGCCGTTTAGGGAAGTTTCATAGCAATCCAAATAAAGGATTAGAGGTTGTTACACAAGCAATGCATATGTACCCGCGCTTAAGTGAACCGTATTTTGTTGCGGTAGAACAAATTACAACAAATTATAATGGTAAAGATTATAGCGGGAATACAGTAGATTTAGAGAAAATACGTAAAGAAGGAAAAGAGCAATACCTACCAAAAACGTATACATTCGACGATGGATCAATTGTGTTCAAAACAGGAGATAAAGTATCAGAAGAAAAAATTAAGAGACTATATTGGGCTGCGAAGGAAGTAAAGGCACAGTATCACCGTGTAATTGGAAATGACAAAGCGTTAGAGCCAGGAAATGCGGATGATGTATTAACGATTGTAATTTATAATAGTCCAGATGAATATCAGTTAAATAGACAATTGTATGGATATGAAACAAACAACGGTGGAATTTATATTGAAGAGACAGGTACATTCTTTACATATGAGCGTACACCAGAGCAAAGTATTTATAGTTTAGAAGAGTTATTCCGTCATGAATTTACTCATTATCTGCAAGGGAGATATGAAGTTCCTGGTTTATTTGGAAGAGGAGATATGTATCAAAATGAAAGGCTAACTTGGTTCCAAGAAGGAAATGCAGAGTTTTTCGCAGGATCTACTCGTACGAATAACGTTGTACCAAGAAAGAGTATAATTAGCGGATTATCATCTGATCCTGCAAGCCGTTATACAGCAGAGCGTACACTATTTGCTAAATACGGTTCTTGGGATTTCTATAATTACTCGTTCGCATTGCAGTCTTACTTATATACGCATCAGTTTGAAACATTTGATAAAATTCAAGATTTGATTCGTGCGAATGACGTGAAAAATTATGATGCATATCGTGAAAATCTAAGTAAAGATCCTAAGTTAAATAAAGAGTATCAAGAGTATATGCAGCAGTTAATTGATAATCAAGATAAATATAATGTACCGGAAGTAGCAGATGATTATTTAGCTGAACATGCACCGAAATCGTTAACTGAAGTGAAAAAAGAAATTAGTGATACGTTGCCTATGAAAGATACAAAAATGACAAAACATAATTCTCAATTCTTTAATACATTTACATTAGAAGGTACGTATACAGGTAGTGTCACAAAAGGTGAATCAGAAGATTGGAAAGCAATGAGTAAAAGAGTAAATGAATCTTTAGAACAATTGGCGCAAAAAGAATGGAGTGGCTACAAAACTGTTACAGCATACTTCGTCAATTATCGTGTGAATAGCTCAAATGAATTTGAATATGATGTAGTCTTCCATGGAATCGCAAAAGATGATGGAGAAAATAAAGCTCCAACGGTTAATATAAATGGCCCTTATAGCGGTCTTGTAAAAGAGGGAATTCAATTTAAAAGTGATGGCTCAAACGATGAAGATGGAAAAATTGTTTCTTATTTATGGGAATTTGGAGATGGAAGCACAAGTGTAGAAGTGAATCCAGTACATGTATATGAAAGAGAAGGTTCTTATAAAGTATCGTTAAGAGTAAAAGATGATAAAGGCAAAGAGAGTAGAAGCGAAACAACTGTTACGATTAAAGATGGAAGTTTAACAGAATCAGAACCAAATAATCGTCCAGAGGAAGCAAATCGTATCGGGCTAAATAGTACGATAAAAGGTAATCTTATTGGCGGGGACCACACTGATGTTTATACATTTAATGTAGCATCAGCGAAAGATATCGACATTTCTGTTTTAAATGAGTATGGAATTGGGATGACATGGGTACTTCACCATGAATCAGATATGCAAAATTATGCAGCTTACGGTCAAGCCAATGGGAATCATATAGAAGCGAAATTTAATGCAAAACCAGGCAAGTATTACTTGTATGTATATAAATATGATAATGGCGATGGAACGTACTCATTATCAGTAAAGTGAAACTTTAATCATTCATCCTCCAATGATTATTAGCCCACACCAATCGGGGGAAAATAAGCACTTTTCCAATGTATGTTTAACTTTACTTTTTGTGGAAAATAGTATATTATATAGATATATAATATATCGGTTATTTTCTAGGAGGAGCCTGTCACAATAGGTTTCTCCTGTTCTTTTTTAGGGGCCTGTTTTACAGGCTTTTCTTTAAAGATTAAATAACTGAAAATTAAGAACTATAATCTTTGAAAGAGGTGGGGCATACACATAACAAAAAAGGGATTGTTTAAGAAAGGGGGATAAGAAATGGTCTTGTTTGGTTATCCACTTGAAACAATTTATTTATATGGATTTATTATTGCTACTATACTCACTGTTATTTATATCTTCTTTGGAGATATATTTGAATCGATATTTAGTTTTGGGGGCGGATCTGTATCCGTTGTTACTTTATTACTTAGTTTCTTCGCCATGTTATGTGGGCTTAGTTATATAGGAGAGTACTTATTTTCCTTTAATAGTATTACTATTTTCGGGGCTGCATTTGCTATATCTTTTATCGGTGTTTTCATCATGAAAATACTAATTTTAAAACCGATTGCAGAAGCAGAACAAAATACGATGCAACGTATGGATGAATTTATCGGTTGCAAAGGAGAAGTCATTACGACAATTCCTACAGAAGGATTTGGTGAAGTATTAATTTTATCCCAATTTGGAAGTAATGCAATCCCAGCTAAAACTGTTGGAAAAAAAGATATTTCGCAAGGAACAGAGGTTATTATCGAGGGAGTCCAAGATGGTGTTTTACTTGTACAAAACATCGCTTATTCTTTAAAAAAACCAAAATTATAAGGGGGAATTTACATGACGATTCCATTAATTATCGGTGGAGTTTTACTGGCAATTTTAATTCTACTCATTTTAGTGTTCATTACGAAGTATCGTACGGTTGGTCCAGATGAAGCGTTAATTGTTACAGGGAACTGGCTTGGTGGAGGAAAGAATGTTGTTACCACTGATGATGGAAAGAAGATTAAGATTATCCGCGGGGGCGGTACTTTCGTAGTTCCAATTATGCAAAGAGCAGAGCCTTTAAGCCTATTAAACTACAAATTAGAAGTTGGTACACGTGATACTTATACGAAGCAAGGTGTTCCAGTTACAGTAAATGGTGTTTCTATTATTAAAGTAGGTTCTACAATTGAAGAAGTATCTACTGCAGCTGAGCAATATTTAGGAAAAGAAACAGAAGAGTTAAAAGTAGAAGCAAAAGAGGTTTTAGAAGGTCACTTACGTGCAATCTTATCTTCTATGACAGTAGAGGATGCGTATAGTAATAGAGAGCAATTTGCTCAAAAGGTACATGAAGTGGCTTCTACAGATTTAAAGAAGATGGGACTTCGCATTGTTTCTTTCACAATTAAAGAAATAATGGATAAAAACGGATACTTAGATGCACTTGGTCAGCCACAAATTGCGACAGTTAAGCGTGATGCAACAATTGCAAATGCAGAGCGTGAAAAAGAAGCACGTATTGAAAAAGCACGTGCTGAAAAAGAGGCAAAAGAAGCAGAATATCAACGTGATGCACAAATCGCTGAAGCTGAAAAACATAAAGAATTAAAAGTACAGTCCTATAAGAGAGAACAAGAGCAAGCACGTGCAGATGCGGATCTTTCTTACGAATTACAACAAGCGAAAGCACAACAAGGTGTTACAGAAGAGCAAATGCGCGTTAAAATCATTGAGCGTGAAAAGCAAATCGAGTTAGAAGAAAAAGAGATTGCGCGTCGTGAAAAGCAATACGATGCAGAAGTTAAGAAAAAAGCAGATGCAGATCGCTATGCTGTTGAGCAATCAGCAGAAGCAGAAAAAGTAAAACAAATTAAAAAGGCAGATGCGGATCAATATAAGATTGAAGCTGAAGCGAGAGCTCGTGCGGAAGAAGTACGTGTGGAAGGTTTAGCGAAGGCGGAAATCGAAAAAGCGCAAGGTCAAGCGAAAGCGGAAGTACAAAAAGCGCAAGGTACAGCAGAAGCAGATGTTATTAGATTAAAAGGTTTAGCAGAAGCAGAAGCGAAACAAAAAATTGCTGAAGCATTTGAATTATATGGTCAAGCGGCAATTATGGATATGGT
This sequence comes from Bacillus cereus group sp. BfR-BA-01356, assembly GCF_022663635.1. NCBI lineage: Bacteria > Bacillati > Bacillota > Bacilli > Caryophanales > Bacillaceae > Bacillus > Bacillus cereus group sp. BfR-BA-01356. The sequence goes on from NZ_JAKUFX010000069.1 coordinate 25,959, forward strand.
TCTTAAAATGCTTCCAAGTTATGCGAAGGAAGTTGCAAGTCCGCTTAGTAATATTGATAAAATCACAGTTGTCGATACAGGCGGCGGTGGTAAAAATAGCGGGGCCGGAAAAGTTGCGGGCTATGCGACTGATTTAATGGCAACGATGCAAGAAACGTTAAAGGCTTCTTCTGGAATTGACTTAAAAGAGTTATTAGAAGGATTTGCAGGAAAAGGAGCAGTGCAACAATTATCAAGTGATAAACCTGTTGTATCTGTAGTAGAAGATGAGAAAAAAGAAGTAGAAAAAGATAAAGAATAATAAGGTGGAAAGAACCTCTAGTAAGTGAAATACTAGAGGTTCTTCTGTGAATTATAATATTTCGAATAATATACATTTTTATACATTGTTTTAATTATTTAATTTATATAGAATGAAAAAGATATGTATCAATTCTTTATGATGTAGAAAAAGATAGAGAGTCTCATCGATACATTTAAATCGTATTATTTTTATAGAAAGATTAAATGTTAATTAATTACATTTAAAACGGTATGGAGGGGTAGAAGTATGTTTCAAGGGAAACTAAGGAGTAGTAGTTTAAAAACAAAGTTACTTGTATCATTTATTATTATTTTAGTTCTTCCAAGTATTGTAATTGGTTGGACGTCTTATCAACAGGCGAAGACGAATTTTAATGAAACGATTTTAAACTCGGCGAAAGATAATATAAAAATTTTGGATAATGTAATTAATAAAGAATTGGATAGTAAAAAAGTAGATGCAACTTATTTTACGAAATTATTCACACAATCAAGTTACCAAGCAGATCAAATTCAAAACATACAAAATAAACTAGAAGAATACAATAAACTGCATCCAGAAATGGAAGCGATCTATACAGGATCTAGTAATGGACAGTTCATTCAATCACCAGCTATTCAGATGCCAGATGGATATAATCCTACAGAAAGAGATTGGTATAAAGAGGCCGTAAAGAAAAGCGGAGAAGTAATTGTAACTGCTCCATATAAGTCAAAAACGACAGGGAATATTGTTATTACACTAGCAAAGCAAAACGAGGATAAAAGTGGAGTTCTTGGGATTGACTTAATCATTAATGATATTGTTACTACTTCCAAGATGGTTAATATCGGTAAGGAAGGATATGTAGCGATATTTGATCAAGATAAAAATGTAGTAGCGCACCCGAAAATGAAGCCAGGAGAGAAATTAGAAGAGAAACTTAGTAAAGAATTGTATAAACAGGAAGCTGGGGATTTTCATTATTCATTAGATGGTGAAGATCGCAATATCACTTTTAAAACGAATAAGAAAACTGGATGGAAAATAGCAGGAATTATGCCTTCCAAAGAAATTATCGAAGCGGCTGAACCTATTTTCTATAAAACAATAACTGTTCTTGGAATTTCACTAATAATCGGTGGGATTGTAATTTACTTCATAATTGCGTCTATTATTAAACCGTTAAAACAACTTGTCATATCATCGAAGAAGATTAGTGAAGGTGATTTAACAGAATCAATTACAGTTCATTCTAAAGATGAAATTGGACAGCTAGGAGAAAGTTTTAACGAGATGGCTACATCGTTACAAAGTGTCATTTCCAATATAAACACTTCAGCAAGTCATGTAGCGGCATCTTCAGAAGAATTAACAGCTAGTATGAAGCAGACAAGCGAAGCGACGGAACAAATTACACAGGCGATAGAGCAAGTATCAAGTGGTGCAGAAATACAAACGAAAGAAGTTGAAGAAGGAGCAACATTGTTAGAAGAAGTTACAGAAGGAATTCAGCGTGTTGCAGATAGTTCTTCATTAGTATCTACAGCCTCTATGTATACGAAGAAAAAAGCTGAAAATGGTGGGAAGTTAGTTGAACAAACTGTGAATCAAATGCAATTAATTCATGAGTCTGTTTCACAGTCAGACAAAATCATTGGTTTGTTAGACGATAAGTCGAAACAAATTGGAGCAATCCTTGAAGTGATTCAACATATTGCAGAACAGACAAATTTATTAGCGTTAAATGCGGCAATTGAGGCTGCGAGAGCTGGAGAGCAAGGAAGAGGATTTGCAATTGTAGCAGATGAAGTGCGAAAGCTAGCAGAACAATCAGGACAGTCTTCTACGGAAATTGGGAAACTAGTGAAAGAGATTCAATTTGATATAAAAGAAACAGTAAGCTCTATGAATCAAGTTGGAGCAGAAGTACAATCAGGACTTGTAGTTGCAAATGAAACGAAGCAAAGCTTTGCTGAAATATTGAAATCTACGGATGATACAGTTGTACAAATTGATAACATGGTAGATGTAGCAAAACAAATGACGGTAGATGCAAAACAAGTAAGTGCATCTATTAATGAAATTGCAGCTACAATTGAAGAAAATGCAGCAAGCGTTCAAAATATTGCTGGTTCCTCTGAGGAACAATTAGCTTCAGTAGATGAAATAAATGCAGCAGCAGTCCATTTATCACAAATGGCAGAAGAATTACAAGAGATGATTAGTAAGTTTAAAGTGTAATAACGAATGTTAAGAAACGAGGTAGTAATTTTACTTCGTTTCTTTTTTTATGAAGAGAAAAAGAAAGAAATATAGAGTAACCGTGTTATGATTAAGTATAATTAAAGAGACTGTATATTCTTTAAATTCTATCTTTAATCATGTTAGGGGAATGGTTTTGAAATTAAAAAAATTAAAACTCCAACCGAGAATTACATTAACTATTAGTACACTTATTTTAGTTGTACTTATGCTAACGAGTTATTTATTTTATTACATATTATCTGAAACGGTAGAAGAGCAAATTGGCAAAAGGGCTTTGCATGTTGCGAAAACAGTTGCTGCTATACCTGAAATAAAGGAAGCTTTTCAAAAAGAAAACCCAGCTTCTATTATTCAGCCGATTGCAGAAAGAATTCGAATGGATACAGAGGCTGACTTCATTGTAGTTGGAAATAAAGAGGGGATTCGATATGCACATCCTGAGCGAGATAAAATAGGAGAAGCGATGATTGGTGGAGATAACAAAGGCGTTTTATTAGAAGGAAAATCATATGTTTCGAAAGCAACTGGATCATTAGGCCCTTCATTACGCGGAAAAGTTCCAATCCGTAATCAGGAAAATGAAATCATTGGTGTGGTGTCTGTTGGATTTTCAATGGATGATATTCATGGAGCGGTAGAGGTGTATGGAAAGCGTGTATTTTGGATTACAATAATAGGGCTATTAATTGGAGTAATCGGCTCTATATATTTAGCGGCAAGTATAAAAAGAATGATGTTCGGTATGGAACCAGAAGAAATTTCATCTTTATATGAAGAGCATAGTACAGTGATTCAATCTGTACGTGAAGGGATTATTGTAATCGATAAAAATGGCATGATTAGTTTAGTCAATCAAGCAGCTTATGATATTCTTTCGCTAGATAAACAACAAAATATTATTGGGGAATTTATTTTAAATGTAATTCCTAATTCAACGATACTAGATGTACTTCAAACTGGTGAAGAACAGTTTGATCGCCAATTAAATATAAAAGGACAGGCTGTTATTGCGAACCGTCTACCTATTAAAGTAAAGAATAAAGTAACTGGCGTTGTATCGAGCTTACGTTTGAAATCTGAAATGGATCAGTTAACAGCAGAATTATCTCAGACGAAGCAATATACAGAGGCATTACGAGCGCAAGCGCACGAATATAACAATTTATTGTATACGCTTTCAGGTCTTATCCAATTAGAATCATATGAAGATGCTTTAGAGCTTATTCATAAGGAAACAGCGATATATCAAGATTTTGTTCAATTTATTATGAAGCGGATTCAAAATCCATGGCTAGGTGGAATTTTAATTGGATTTTATAATAGAGCACGAGAGTTGAAGATTGATTTTATGCTAGATAGAGAAAGTGGTTTAGACAAATTAAGTCCACATATTGAGAGTAATTATGTCGTTTCTATTTTAGGAAATTTAATTACGAATGCATTTGAAGCAATTGAAAAAAATGAAGAGAATGATAAGAGAGTAAGGATGTTTGTAACTGATATTGGAGAAGAAATATTAATTGAAGTGGAAGATTCAGGGCAAGGGATTCATGATGAAATAATTACTAGCATATTCTATAAAGGCTTTTCGACGAAAGAAGGAGGAGAGCGAGGATATGGATTAGCAAAAGTGAAAGAGTTAGTAGAAGATTTAAATGGAAGTATTGCAATCGAAAAAGGGGATTTAGGTGGTGCGTTATTTATTATTGCACTACCGAAAGAGAGAGGCGAATAGTAATGGGTGAGGAGATTGAAGTATTAATTGTAGAAGATGATATTCGGATTGCTGACATTCATCGTCGTTTTACTGAAAAAATTGAGGGATTTAAAGTAATTGGAACGGCAACGACTGGAGAACAAGCGAAAGAATGGCTAGAGCTTGTGAAGCCACAGCTTGTGTTATTAGATGTGTACTTACCTGATATGCAAGGAACGGAACTTGTCACATATATTAGGCATCATTTGCACGATACAGATATTATTATGATTACAGCGGCATCGGAAACAGATGTAGTGAGGCACGCCCTGCGGGGCGGAGTAACAGATTATATTGTAAAGCCACTAATGTTTGATCGATTTAAGGCGAGTTTGGAAAGTTATCAAAAAAAGATTGTGCAGCTGAAGAAAAATAATCAATTATCTACAGAACAAATAGAACATTTATGGTCTCAAAGAGGCGTAAAGGGAAATGAAATGGAATATGCCCCGAAAGGGATAGACCCCATCACTATCAAGCTAAGATTATACAATATCAAGTATAGTAGAGATTATTTCTTTTTTCTAAAAGCCAGGCTTAGAAAATTTAAAGGTTTGCATGCGAAATAAACCC
>NZ_JAKUFX010000070.1:0-29934 GCF_022663635.1 Bacillus cereus group sp. BfR-BA-01356
TATTTTACATAAAATACTGGTCTAGTTTCGTGATGTCTTTTTTAAGCAATTTGTCCTTTGATAACTTCAAAAGATATTATTTTTCAGTTGACATACTACCGCAGGTCTTTAAGAAAAATATAAAAAATCAGACAGTATACTTGAATTGCTCTTCGCATGAGAATATACTAATAGAGCAGGCTATGACGTTCCTTCCTTCTAACTTCTTTGGCGAAATAGGGATGTTACTTTCCTGCTAAACACATAGGCTATGACAATTCTTCCTTCTTTGTAGAAATTTCAAATTGTTTTAGAGTTGTCAATTCCCTATGAAAAATAATTAGACTATAAAACCTCTTTCTTCTTTGGGATTGAATAAACTTTAGTTTATCAACCATTGATGTAGAGGTTTTCTTTTCTTAATTAACAAATTACCACTTAACAACTAAATGTTATACCCCTAATTTTTCACTAAAAAATAGCTTTATACCCTCTGTGCATTTTTCTACAATTAGTGTGTTTATACATATAAAAATAAAAATCTACCACTGAAAGGAGGACAGTCGGACTATTCCCCTCTTTTATAAGGAGTGAATAATCGGCGTTCTCATGAAAAATTCTATTTATATAAGAAGAAGTTTGAAAGTAATTATAAAAAGAGAAGAAAATAAACTACCGAACATGTATTTAGCCACTGTTTTAAAAAACTTGGAAAGTTTAGGATTTACTTTTTCTGAGCCTTTAATAGAAGAGTTGCAAACACTTTCGGTTGATGCATTCACATCGTTTTACAAAGAGTTGGTAAAACATTTAAAAGAAATGGTTGGTGCACATATTCAGTTTACTCCTATGTATCCAAACTTTCCGCAACAAATGATGGATTTAAGTGACGCTGATTTATACATCAATGCCGTTATTCATTATGTGACGTTGCGCCTGCCTATATCAAAAGTTGAAGAACGACTTCCTCTTTTAGATAGCGTTGATTTGAAAGTTATTGACTTAGGAAGTGAAGAAGATTTCAATCAAATGATTTCTCAATTGATTCGTGCAAACAGCTCTATTTCCTCAACTGATAAGACAGATGTAGAATGGGCTATTACACACACTGAAGATGTTTCCTGTTTTCTACCTAATGTAATTCCTCATAAGGAAAATATGTCTTTTATAATTGGGGTTTTATTAATAAACAGAAAAATATCAGCCGATGCTGTTGCAAAGTATTTTAAAACGGCAACTGATGTTCTTCGCCTTGCAGTTGCTTTATCTGAAGGCGATGTGAGTTTAGCATCCTCCGTTCGATTCAAGAAGTTTAACCGAGCAGAAAGACGCTTCCTTTTAGGATTGTTAGAGCAATGCGGAAACATTACAGAAGATATGCTTCGATACAAAAAACGTTGGATTCGTTTAGGTGAAATTCTTCATCCAGCAGAATATCATACTCGTTTCCCAAAAACCCACCGAGCATTTGAGATTCTTCGCAACAACATTAAAGTTGAAACATTTAATGGAAAAATAGAAGCAGCTTTGTTGAATGGTGATATCATGACAGCAAAAAACCTTTTAAAAACTCGCCCTGGGGAATTTGCCAGACGCTTGGATCATTTAATCCGTTTATGTAGTAATGAGTCAACAGATATTTTCAATATTCTCGAAGAGTTTCTAAGTATAATCGGAAACGTTTCTACTCCTGTATTACTTCAACTCACGGCTCATTTTAAGCATCGAAATGATAAAAATGAATTTCGTACATTTTTTCCAAAGGGAAATGTAGCAAAAGCTATAGGTATTGAAAATACACTTCCATTTATCTCAGAGGATATTTGTTTAATGATTGTAAAAATGTGTGAAGATACTTTAAAAAATCGCTTCGCAGAACTTCCAAGTCTCGGAAAAGTATTTTTGGATGAACAGTTAAAAAATCACTTAGTTCCCTTCTCTCAACGTTCAGCCAGCAAAGCGCTTCGTACATTATCTCGAGGGAGTAAAGTAGATTTGCCAGAAGGAGATACGATTCGTTTTTTCCTATGGTGGAAAGAAGGCTATGTGAATGGACAACATACAGGACGCGTTGACATTGATTTATCTGCTGCAATGTACGACGAAGATTGGCAATACAAAGAACATGTCTCCTTCACGAACTTACGTTCAAAAAATTTCAAAGCCTACCATAGCGGAGATATTACTTCTGCACCAAAGGGGGCATCTGAATTCATTGATTTCGATATTCCGTCTGTGCTGAAATATGGTGGACGCTATGTAGTTATGACTTTGCTTTCTTACACAGACCAACCATATAAAGATTTACCAGAATGCTTTACTGGTTGGATGGTTCGTCAATATCCTGGTTCAGGTGAAATATTTGAACCTTCTACTGTTCAAGATAAAGTGGATATTACTGCCGACACCCAAATCTCTATTCCAGTTATTGTAGACTTAAAGGAACGAAAATTGACTTGGACAGATTTGTCTCTTACAAGAGATCTAACTTATGATAATACCATCGAAGCTAATCAAAAAGGTATGATACTAGTTGGAAAGGCTTTAACTAATTTAGTTAAACCGAATTTATATGACTTGTTCCGATTACATATTGAAGCTAGAGGTGAACTCGTTCAAGACATCGAAGAAGCAGAAACTATTTTCTCTTTGAATAAAGGGATTATTCCTTTCGATATCGAAAAAATAATATCTGATTTTATCGCTGACCCAAAAGGCTAACTACATTACAAACATTGATAATGTGTAGAAAATATCGATGTATAATGTCTATGTGAAACAGGACCTGATAGATGCATATCAGGTCCTGTTTTTTATTTAGTAGATACTAAATAGTCTGGTTAATCACTATTCATCTAAATACACTATACTAATAAAGTGAAATTTATTCGAAAGAAGTTCATTAGTTAATATGTATCTAATTAAGAAACATTCATATACCAGCCCAAACATCTTTTCCGTATCGCCCTTCATCTTGCACACGATCCAACCAATTTCTTGCTTCTTGTTCACTTACTTCATGAATTTCTTGATATGCTTGACAAAGGGTATCTTCTACATCCGGAGCCATTTTACTTCCATCACCACATATATAAAGATGAGCTCCATTATCTAATAACGAAATTAAATTGATTCTATCTTGTTTTATTAAATGCTGTACATATGTTTTTGGATGTCCCTCTAGACGAGAAAATGCTGTGTGTAAAGAGATTAATCCATCTCTTTCATCATTTTCTAGTTCTGTACGATAGAGATAATCTTTTTCAGGATGACGACAACCAAAATATAGATGTGCTTGTCCTAAGTTCATACCTTTTTGCTTTTGAACACGACGCGCTTGCAAGAATCCACGGAATGGTGCAATTCCAGTACCTGGCCCCACCATAATAATTGGTGTTTCTGGATCTTTAGGTAATTCAAAGTTTGATTGTGGCGTTCGAATGAAACAGATAATCTCATCTTTATTATGACGCTGAGCTAAGTAATTAGAAGCGACTCCTTCATATGTCCCTTCCCCACTCCATGCAGGCGCATTAACAACACCGACCGTAATGCTCAGACGATTGTGTGCAACGAGTGGAGAGCTTGAAATAGAATAGTAACGCGGTTTGAGCGCAGGAAGAAGTTCTAAAAAGCGTTCAAATCGGATTTCACAAGCCTCATACTTTTCAAGAAGGTCCAACATTGAAATCCGTTTCTTTAGTATTTGTTCATGGTAAACTCCTTCTTCTAATAATGCTTCCAATTCTTTTTTATGAGGAGGACATGCTGTGAATGTTACCATTTCTCGTATTTGTGCTCGAGTGGCAGCTTCTTGAACTTCAACACTATAACTAAGAAGGTCCAATAAACTAACAGGACTGTCTAAAGGTATGTGATTTATACTTCGTCCACTTGCACTCAGTATAACTTGATCCTTCCCATTTAATCCAAAACGTTTTAAAATTCGGTTGATATTTTTCTCGCTATTAACTGGCAACACTCCAAGGTGGTCTCCTTCTTTATATGTAGCGCCTTCTGGCAAAGATACCTCGATATGTCGTGTACTTCTATCACTGCTGGATGATTGGAGTTCACGATTTTCTAGTATAGATGCATACACTGCTTCATATGTTCGTGCAAGAGGAGATCCTCCAAGACGACTGACAAATTGCAGACTCAAAGTACTGCGCTCTTTTTCCATATTTTTGTTGAGCTCCAATCCAAATGCCTTCATCGCATCAGACCACATGTTTTGTTTCCATTGCTCGAGCTGTTCCTCGAAATCACCACTTGCATCTGCTTCTCCGCGTTTAGAAAATCTTGTTGCTCCTTTTTGAGCCATCTGCTCATCAATGTATCTTGGAATCCGTTGGTAGGTACTAGCCCAATTATGATCTCCACAACCAAAAACTGCGTATTGAACCCCTTTTAGCTCATCTGGTTTTAGTTCCTCCAACCATTGCACAAACTGCCCTGCATTACTTGGCGGTTTTCCATTATAAGAAGAAGTCACAATAAGTACCGCTCCTTCTTTTGGCAAACTTCCAATTCGATCGTTAAGAGCTACCACTTCCGTTTGAACTCCTTCTAAACTAGCTGTATCTGCTAATTCTCTTGCAATACCTTCTGCTACACCTGTATCCGAGCCATACAGAACAAGAAGTGAAAGATTATCGGCCCCAATAATAGAAGGTGTCTTCTGGACGTGCTGCTTAATTTCATCGTTTTTCAGCTTGTCCTCTGTAGGTGCAAGAACAGTAGGATGACTAATAGTTTGTTTTCGAGGTAGAATCCTAATCTTAAAATCACCGGGCTTTAGCGTTAATGTTTGTTTTACGTCCAGCTGATAGTTTTGATAATCGATTAATTCAAAATGTTGAAGAAGCATTCCCATTACAAGAGTGGCTTCATGAAGTGCAAATTGCATACCGATACATGCTCTCTGGCCATTTCCAAATGGCTTATAAGCATGATGAGGAACCTTATCCAGCTCTTCAAATCGTTCAGGTTGGAATTCTTCCACATTGTCTCCCCATGCATCTTTATCCCTATGTAGCTGTGGAATAAGAACAGAAATACGATCTTCTCCTTTCTTAATTGGGTATTTCCCGCCAATCACTGTATCTTCTTTTGCATAGAGACTGAATGCTGGAGCGGTAGGCCATAGACGTAGCGATTCATTTAAAATCATCCGTATATACTTCAGTTTCATAACTTGTTCGTATGTTGGAGTAGGATCTGTCAAAACACGGTCTACTTCTTCATAGGCTTTTTTCAATTTATCCGGATTCTTTAATAAAAAGTAAATTGCAAAAGATAACAATCCACTTGTTGTCTCATGCCCAGCTATTAAAAAAGTGATAATTTGAAAACGAATATTTTCATCATCTAATTTTTCACCAGTTTCCGGATCCTTCACATTTAACATACGGGAAAGTAAATCATTTTCTTTCTGATCTCCACTATTTTTACGTTCAGCAATAATATTATCTACTAAAGAAAACATAGATTGGATATCATGCTGAAATTGACGTTTCGTTCTCCACATGAGTTTGTCTTCTATATCCAGCCTCTGTAATTGGTGCATCGCCTCATCTAGAGCACGGGTCATGCTAGTAATAAAAGGATGAGGTGTCTCACGATAAAAGCTATTGAATCGGTAATTAAAACCACATAGACCAATTGTATCTAACGTAAGACGAGTCATATCCTCCGGAACATCCACGTTTTCATTCGGATTAAGCCGTGCCCATTTTTGAACGAGTTGTACAGCAATATCGGCCATCATGGCATGGTAATCTTTCATTGCCCGTTGGCTAAATGTAGGCATCAAAATATTATGAGCTTTTTTCCAGTTAGGCTCGTGAGTCTCGCTAGTAAATAATCCGTCCCCAGCAAAGGCACGAACTTTTGCTAAAGCACCCTCTATACTTTTATCAAACCGTGTTTCGTCACAGACTTCTGCTACCAATTCATGTCCAGAAACGACAATGATGGTATCACTTAAAGTTTGAATTTGAAAAATGGGACCATACTCTTCCGCTATCTTGATAAAGGATAGGGTCGGTTTATCTTTATCGATTAATGGGAGATTACCCAGCGGTCCATATGTTTTCGGCTGAGGAATGGCAGATACTTTTTTTTCCATTAAAAACACCCTTTCAAAAAAGCATGAAATAAAGATATGTAATTGATTACCTTATTTTATCTTTTCCCTAACTATTCATGATTATGATATTGCGTATAAGCTTGGCAATTAGATTTATAACTTGTAGAAAAATACTAAATTAAAATGAAGCGAATAAATATAGTTGGAGCCTTTTAATGTTGGTATTAAAAGATAATCTAAACTTGTAATGTTTATGAGAAATTGCAAACGGATCTCATCTCTTGTATTTGTTCATAAAAATGATTATTTTGATTCATTTTCTTCTAAAACACCCCAAAATAGAGAAGTTGACGAGCTTAAGATTGTAGTATATGAAAAATCAGTGGTTTAGTTAAACCACTACAATAAGCAAGTATACCGTGCTACTAATGAAAGAGGACCTGATATGAACATCAGGTCCTCTTTCACTATATAATTATGTCACTGCTTCTTTCAGTTCTTTTCCCATTTTAAATACCGACGCCTTAGTAGCAAAAAAACTTGTAGGAATCTTTATCTAACGTTTTATTCTTCTCTACCGATTTAACTTCTCGACGGCTTCCGCACTTGTATCTACACGTTTAACGAAAAAAACTAATAGTAGTGCAACAACATTCATGCCAAGCGCTACATAGAATGAATACTGAATTCCGGATAATAAAGCCTTTTGAGTTACTATTGCCTTCGTAGTTTCTGTGAAGGTTGTTGGATCTATATGAGACATTAAACTTTCAGCTTTTGTTTTTGTTACAGAATTCATAATCGTAACAAGAATAGCAGTACCAATCGAACCGGACACTTGTTGAGCTGTATTATTAACAGCTGTACCGTGCGGATTTAAACGAGTTGGCAATTGATTAAGACCATTTGTCATAAGTGGCATCATCACCATCGCCATCCCAAACATCCGGAGTGTATAAATAAGAATAATATGTGTATGACTAGAGTCAATTTGCAGACTTGCCAACATATAAGTTGAAACAGCTGTAATGGAAAGCCCTACTATGCCAAGAATCCGAGGACCATATTTATCAAATAGTTTACCTGTAATTGGTGACATAATCCCCATTATTACCGCACCTGGAAGCATCATCAGCCCAGAGCTCAGCGGCGAAATACCACGGACGTTTTGTACATAAGCTGGTGTTAAAATCATACCCGAAAACATGGCCACCGCGTTGACAATTGCAATTACAGACGCAAGTGCAAACATTGGGTACTTGTAAACACGTAAATCCAATAACGGCTCATCCATTTTTAATTGACGGATAATAAAAGCAATTAAGGCAATAGCGCCTATGATTAAGGCTGTTAAGACAACTTTATTCGTCCAGCCATCGGAGCTTGCAGAACTGAATCCATATAACAAACCGCCAAAACCGACAGAAGATAATAGTAATGAGAGATAATCAAGTTTTGCATTTTTGTTTTGTTTCATGACATTCTCAGATTTCCAAATCCCTAACAGTAAGCTAATGATTGCTAAAGGTAAAATCATTTCAAAAAGTAAACGCCAGTCATAATACTCTACAATATAACCTGATAGTGTCGGCCCAATTGCTGGAGCTGTAATCATAACTAGTCCAAAAATCCCCATTGCTGTTCCCCTTTTTTCTCTCGGAAAGCTTACTAGCATAATATTCATTAACAAAGGTCCCATAACTGAAGAGCCTGCCGCTTGAACCATCCGACCAGTAAGTAATAAACCAAAATTCGGCGCTACAGCCGCTAAGGCAGTACCAAGAATAAAAATCAACATAGATGTAATAAATAGGCTTCTATTCGAGAAACGCGTTATTAAAAATGCTGATGCCGGAATTAATATACCACTTACAAGCATATACCCTGTAGAAAGCCACTGGATCGTTGAATAATCTTGAATGTCTAAATCTTTCATTATTGATGGCAAGGCTACATTTAAAAGCGAGTTATTTAGAAATGAAACAAATGCCCCAATAAAAAGGATTACAAGCATTACATATGGTGGTTTTCTTTTATGTAATGTTTCACTCATATATTTAATTGCCCCTTCATTATAAATTTCATTGATTCGTTTAAATCGTTTACATATTTGCACAAGAAAACATTACCCTTGCAGTATTTTGCCAAACTCTTCGAATGGATATTCTCTTTTTAGCAATTCCACTTGCTCAACATACCATTTTAAAATCTTTTTGTTGATTAAACCTTTATAAAAACGTTTGTTAACGGAATTCAAATTAGGCTGAAATACACAAAATAAGCAACTGAAAATCCCCTTCTAAAATAAAGTGAAACTTTAAATCAACAAGTCCACACACCCATTCCTTTAAATACAGGCTTGTAGATCTAGTTATGTAACCATCCATAAAAAGGAATATTACATAGGCTAAGTCTAACATTACATTTTTAAAGTGAGGAGAATAAGCGTATGCACCAATATTGGTATTTGAATTCAAAGGGAAACGGGGAACAATATACTAACCAAATTTCATTATATTCACAGCCCGAAATAACTAAATCTAAGGTAATGAATGATTTGAAGATTCCTGAGAATTGGAGTTATCGAGTCTATCCAGTTAGTTGGGATTCATCAGCCAATTATACGGGATTCAATCCCCAACCTCCTCCCTTCTCTTGGGGGCAGGAGCCAATCAATTATGCAGGGATAATACCACAAGGTCATCCTGCCAATTGGACTCCATTACCAGGCCATGCAGGTTTTAATTTTCAAAAACCTCCCTTCCCCTGGGCCCAACCATTCAATCATGCAGGGATGTTTGCACAAGGTCATCTTGCCGCTTTATTATCTCCGCCAGCCAAGCCTTTTCATATCAATACCAATAACTCGGGTGTTTTTGGAAACCCTCCAGGATGGGGTAGTCCGTGGGCCCCAATGGGATGGGGTAGTCCGTGGGCCCCAATGGGATGGGGAAATAACGGAGGTAACGGTCAGCTAGGAATGCTTGGAAACTTATTTACAGCAGGAAAAAGCACCATGAGTGGAATAGGAATGATTAGTAGTCTAATCGGGATGGGGAAATTCTTCTTTTAGTTAATTAAAGTGATAGAATTGGTCCGCAGCTCAAATAGTCCAGTATATAACAAAAAAGCATTGGATACCCAATGCTTTTTACACTTACGCAAATAGAGACGTATTCGCATATAAAGCTGGTGAACCACCTGAATGTACGAATAAAATATTGTCTTCCTTATTAAATTTACCTTTTCTAATTAAGTCGATTAATCCCGCTACTGCCTTACCTGTATACACTGGATCAAGTAAAATACCTTCTGTTTTCGCAAGTAACTGAACTGCCTCTACCATTTCCTGCGTTGGTAACGCATAGCCTGGTCCTACATATTCATCAAAGCACGTAACAGCGTCGCGCGGGATAAAGTTTGGAATACCAACGTGTGCTGAAGTTTCATCTACAAGTTTTGCTACTTTCTCTTCTTGCTCAGCTTTTCCTCTACTTACGTTAATCCCGATTACAGGAATATGGCTTTGCGTTCCAGAAAAACCAGTAATTAAACCAGCATGCATACCAGCGCTTCCACTTACACAAACAACTGAACTGAAATCAATTCCTTGCTCAAATGATTGCGCCATAATTTCTTGGGCACAAGCAACGTATCCCATTGCGCCCGTAGGGTTTGATCCACCAACTGGAATTACATATGGTGTACTACCTTTTTCACTTACTTCTTTTGCTACTTTATGCATTTCTTCCATCAGGTCTGCTCCGTTCGGTACAACAATGACATTCTCAGCACCTAATAAGTGATATAAGAAATAGTTTCCGTTAAAGTCTCTCTTCTCTTCTGGCTCAAGCCCTTCCTCTAATACAAGAATACATTTCATTTTTTCTTTTACCGCAGCTGCCAGTGTCAGGCGGCAATGATTTGACTGAATACCACCAGCTGTAATTAACGTATCTGCACCCTTTTCCTGTGCATCTGCAACTAAAAATTCTAATTTTCTCGTCTTATTGCCACCGGCTGTTAAACCAAGTAAATCATCTCGTTTAAAATAAATAGTCGGACCACCAAGTGCTTCAGAAAAATTGTTTAACTTTTCAATTGGTGTATATGATTCTGTATATTTTTTTCTCGGGAATTTAGCTAAATTCATTGTAACGCTCCTTTTGTACTTCTTTCACAATATATGTAACGTTACTATTATTACACGTAAAAATGGTGAAGTCATCTTTCTCGGTTAAAAATGTATTAGAATTTCATTTTGATAAGTAAAACCGTATTAATGCTTTTAACTTAATTATGGTACATGAAATTTATATCAACGATTTTTTAAATATATCGTTCATTACTTACAATATATCAACGATTTTTCAAATATA
Source organism: Bacillus cereus group sp. BfR-BA-01356 (assembly GCF_022663635.1). NCBI lineage: Bacteria > Bacillati > Bacillota > Bacilli > Caryophanales > Bacillaceae > Bacillus > Bacillus cereus group sp. BfR-BA-01356. The sequence continues at coordinate 10,450 of NZ_JAKUFX010000070.1, forward strand.
TCGATCGTAACTTGCAGTATATCAACGATTTTCTTAATATATCGATCTATCGACAAAAAACGACAAACAGGCAACCCCTTTCTCGCCAACAAAAAAAGAGCCCACACATTCAAATGCAGACTCCCTCCAATCACTTATTTACCGAAAAACGAAGTAACTGCGTTAATCCCGGCTCTAAATTCATTTCACCTTTATGACGTACGTATACGACTTTATCTCCATCAAATTTCGGAGGATTTGCTTTACTATACGTATGCCACTCATTCGTTCCTTCTATAGTGTACTCCATATATTCAGTTGCACCGACAATTATATTTTTACTATCATCTGCTGTTACATTTGGTGCCATCTGCGCAATTTTTGAATCACTAATTAATAACTTCTTTATATCCTTATCACGTTTGTAATCGTAAGCTGTCACAATTACATCGTTACCATATGCTTTCACTTGCAACCCTTGTTTAAATGAATAGCCATCAGGAGCAGTCCTCTCTCCTCCATTTGGTCCAGCCGACATCCAGCCCGTTTCAATCCCGCCCGTATTTACAACAGTAAATCCTTTTTTATCTCCGCCTGCAATTTTCTTTTTACCAGCCCAGTCCGGTAAGTTTAAATCCCAATGCGTATGACTCGTAAAGAAAACAACTTGCGGATAGTCTTTTAATATATCGTACAATTTATCAACGTTTAAATAGTCTTGTAAATATGGTGATTGTCTTGATCCAGATACTGTATCAGGTAAAACGTGATGAGAGAAAATGAAAATTGGTTTATTTTTATCTTTTTGGCTGTACTCTTCTAAATTTTGTTTTAGCCAACCTAGTTGCTCATCACTCATATATACTTCATCCCACATTTTTGAATCATGGTATTTCATATATTTTTCCGTCCCTAAAAATAGAAGCGGATAACCATCTAATTCTTTTTTATGATATACCTTTTCTTGTCCACTAAATTTCAGATAGCGGTTAAATAAAGTTTCCTCAGTTACACCATTTGGCCATGTACTTTGAGAGAGTTTCCCATCCGCTGTCCATTTACCAGCATAAAACTCATGATTCCCAACAGTAGACCATACATTTTCTGGATGCTTATTTTTATTTAACACACGCTTTACATCATCATATTGTGACTGTTGTCCAGTCGGCGTTATATCCCCATTCATAATAAGCGCTCTAGAAAGTGGCGTCACTTTGTTCATATCTTTTAGCACATGATCAAAATCCCCTAAATCCCCTTGAATATCACTAATAACATTAAAAGTTGTAGCTGATTTTCGGGCTTGCTCTTTCCCTTCCGCATGCACTGAAAACGTCGGTAATAATGCCGCCATAACTGCTAACGAAGCAACTGTCTTTTTCATACAAATTCTCCCCCTAATAATAGAATGTACAAACTGACATGTTCTGCTTTCTCTTAGGTGCTTGTCCAATTCACATTATAAAGAGGGATTGTAAAGATAGATGGAGTAAAAAATTAAGTGTTTTTTAAGAGATTTTGTCTTTTTTCACACCCCACAATTAGCAATTCGCGCCAATATAGCTTTCTAGTCTTTAACATTACATAAATGTAAATGAATATGATGAATCTCTTAGTTTAATATGTTGTCTTTTTAATCTCTGTTATATAACCGCCACAAAATATGCTATCTTTTCAAGTTCTCTTTCTTTAATAAACGTTACTCCTCTTTTAATTAGCCTTAAAATTGTAAAGTGGCTTAATAATATGTTTAATATCAATTGTTTCTTTTGTATTCTCAATAATTTCATCCATTGGCTTATATACCATTGGTGCTTCATCTAAAGTACTTTCTGCAACAGATGTAGTCCAAACCTCTGTCATTGTATTTTGAAAATCCTCTAAGTTAAGTACTTCTTTCGCCTTCTTGCGACTCATAATACGCCCTGCTCCATGAGGGCCAGAAAAGTTCCAATCTGGATTTCCTTTACCAAATGCAATGATTGAACCATCTCTCATATTGATTGGAATGATTACTCGTTCATTTTTCTGAGCTGAAATAGCACCTTTTCGTAGAATCATATTTTCCATATCGATGTAGTTATGAATTGTAGTGAATTGATCTGTTACTTTCCAATCCATTTTAGTGACGATTTCATCAATCATTGCCTTACGATTTAACTCCGCATATTTTTGTGCAATTTTCATATCATTCATGTAATCTTTAAATCCTTGTCCTTCTAAATAAGCTAATTCTTTGCGAATCACCGGTTTCTTAATTTCACGTAAAGCTTCATGTATTTCTTGTTGTCTACCTTCTTTCGTTAAACGCTCAATCAGTTCTTCTTTAATAGATTTAACGTTTATAAGTTGCTCGTAAGCAAAGTTTTGATAATACTCTGCTACTTGTTTCCCTAAATTACGCGAACCACTATGAATGACAATGTATACATTTCCTTTATCATCCTCATTCAGTTCGAAAAAATGATTGCCCCCGCCAAGTGTACCAATACTTTTTTGAGCACGTTGCAATGTAAACGGGGCTCTTACACTATCAAAATCAATCATTTTTGAAAATCGATGTTCCTTATCTCGAATACGAAAACCACTTGGGACAAATTTACGTATCGTTTCGTCTAAGTGATCGAAATTGATTTCCTCTTTTTTCTTATTAATCATCACAACTTCCATGCCACAACCAATATCGTACTTACCTCTCAGTTTCCTGAAAGAGTGGACTATACCTTCTCTACAGTCATCGAGATATGCAGTCTCTACTGTAGGCTCACCGTATTAATTATTCCTCTTCAATTCAAAATGGATGAGGAATAATTCTGTACCTTAGTCTGCTAACATGGTACAAGTCTCTGAACCATTCGATTATGTCACCATAACCACTGGCTGCTGATTGCCCTCGCCTTTTATCGTTAGGGTTCCCAGTCAATTGAGTGAGTAGTTTAAAGTCTGAGCCGATTAGTTAACCCCGACTAAATTAGGAACAATTTTATCTTGAATCGTCATTGTTGTCCCAATCGTACAACCTGCGCCCGCATGTGTATCTGGCATAATACGAATCTTGCTATCCTTTACAAATTCTTGGTTACAAAGATCAATAATTTGACCTGCTGCCGTTTCTTCTACATTCGAAGTATACACTTTCGCTTCATTGTATTTTCCTCGTAATTTCAACATCTTCTATTTCCCCTTTCCTTTAGTTTCTACAAGACATTAATTTATAGATATTATATATTTATAATTATATTTTCCACCACTACAGCTCATTTCCTTTTTTATAAAAAAAGACACAGAGATTCCTCTCCATGCCTACTAATTTCTTATCTTTTCACCGCATGTACATAATGCACCGTCTCAAAAGCTTTCAAATAATCGTTTCGTCCTTCAAAATATAATGCATTAACATCCTCTGGTGATAAATGCTCATAAATGAGTAAGCCCGCCTTCTCTAACAGTGCTTCCATTTCAGCATAAGAATAACATGATTTCATCGGTTCTCCGCCTACCGCAGCCATTTTCACCATATTTTCAACTCGATTGGACAGTCCCTTTTCTGTAAACAAGTTTTCATCGGGATAATCGAAAACGATAGAACTCCCTACTGGAACTATCTCAAACAAGCACTCTATTAAACTAGCAAGTTCCTCTTTCGTTAAATAGTACGTAACACCTAAAAGGCTAAAGAAAGTCTTTTTATGTTCAAATCCTTCATTGCTTAACTGTTCATAGGAAAATCCTTTCGTAAAATCCATTGAAACAAAATGAAGGTTTTTTGGAACTTCAAGTTCTGTTTCTTTTATTCTTTCCTTCTTAAACACCTGCGTAGAAGGATGATCCACTTCAAATATTTCTATTTTATTTTCCAATTCTCGGTGTCTAAAACTGAACGTATCTAAGCCTGCACCGAGTATGACGTATTGTTTCGCTCCTAATGTAATTTCATGTAGTAATACTCTTTCACAATATGCAGCACGTGCTAAAGGTGTTGGTGATAATTGCACTTGTGTAATCCATTTTAATATTTCTTGTGGATTATCTTGAAACTGCTGTGCAATGTCTGTATTGAAGAAATGTATTCCTTGAACCATATTCGTTTCAATATTAATTCGTTCTTTTGGCGAAATGAACTCTTTAGCTACATAATCATCAAAGATTTTCGGATTATCAAATTCACTATGATATGCCCTGCTGAAAGCTGATACTAACGACGTTACACTTGCTTCACCTTGTTTCACGCACATACACTCTCCTTCATTTTCACAACAAAAATAGGGTTCCCCTGGCCAGGAGAACCCTATTATACACCTTATTTTTATATTGGTAAATTATAGCATAAATAAGTTTTTTTGTCAAGTTTTCAGCCTACTAACGCTCCAATAATTTGTGTAATCTCTAGCAGGAAGATTTCGATCTACACCGAATATTCCAGTTCATAACAATACAAATGGAGGGCGTCATGAAAAGATTAGTCATCATTACAGTTGGAAAAACACACAGTGGAAAAACTACATTTGCAAGAGCATTAGAAAAAGAGTTACCCCACTCTTTCGTTATGGATCAAGATAATCAAGCTGAATTTATTAACACGCATTATGAAAAATTACAGCCGGCTGAAGGTGCTAATACATTTAAGCACAGTCTTTCAAAATTCATTGTTGATTATGCGAAAGAACATACAAATTTACACCTTATTATTTGTAATTCCAATCGCAGTAAAAACGGAAGATTCTATTTACTAAACGAATTATTTCCACAGAATGAATATGTACGCATATTAGTTCATTTTGACATTCCAGATGATGTACTTTACGAAAGAGTGGCTCGAAGCACGCGAAGTACGAATATTTTTAGAGGTGGATATTCTAGTTTCAAAGAAGTACTTGATCGACAACAAACTGAATCACTTCACGATAATGTGGTAGATCCTGTAGAAAACGAGGCTGATTATTTGTTTGTTATTCGCAATAATAAAGATGTAAGCTTTACTATAGAAGAAATTGTTCATCTAGCTAAAGGTTTATCCCCTACCCTAAATAAGAGATTATAAAAATTACATAATCATAGATTATTATGCAAATCCTTCCTCTAAGCGCCTAACATAGTATATAATAATAAGATAATCTACTTCTATATGCTCATTTTTACACAAAACAGTTCATGCATATGAAAGAAAAGAGGTACAAAAATATGAAAACAAAACAAACAATCGCTGCGTCTACACTAGCTTTAGCAATGATTGCTGGCGCGAACCCTGCTCATGCGGAAGTAAATGATGCTACTCCTCAGCAAAGTACGGGAGATCGATTAGCTGAAATTAAGCAACATAAACAAGAGTTAGATGCGAAATTGCAGCAACACAAAGAAAACGTGGATCAAACATTGAATGAACTTAACAAGGTTAAGGAAAATGTTGATACGAAGGTGAATGAACTACATGAACGTAAACAAGTTGCTGATGAAAAAATTAACGAGATTAAACAACATAAACAAGAGTTAGATGCAAAACTTCAGCAAGACAAACAAATCGCCGAAGATAAAATCGCTGAAATTAAAGAGCATAAAAAACAAGTGGAAGATAAAGTTGCTGAAGTAAAAGAGCATAAGCAAAATATCGATAACAAAGTGAATGAGATTAAAGAACATAAACAAACTGTCGATGAAAAAGTGAATGAAATGAAGCAACATAAAGAGAACATTGATCAAAAGGTTAATGAACTTAAGGAAGTTAAAAAACAAGTAGATGAAAAATTAGCTGAGTTAAAAAAAGCGAAACAAACTGCTGAAGACAAACTCGCTGAACTAAAAGAAAACAAGCCGAATACTGGTAACACGTTAGAGGAACTTAAGAAAATTAAAGGCAATTTAGACAGTCTTTCTGCTAACTTAGAACTAGCTAAACAAGATGTAAAAAACAAACTAGCTGAATTACAAAAGGCTAGAGAAGATTTACTAAATAAAATTAACGAAATTAAACAATCGAAACAAACTGTTTCAGACGATTTAACAAAGAAAAAACAAGACTTAGATATTAAAATTAACGACTTTAAGCATACTGAGAAAAAAATTGACGACAAATTAGCTGAGTTACATACAACGAAGCAAAATGTTGATAACAAGATTAATGAAGTATCACAGTCTAAACAAACGCAAGCAGATAATGGTACTAAAAACAATAACGCTAAAGAACTTCCTAACGCTGGTAGCGAGCAATCAAACAATATGGCTCTAGGAATGCTATCTGTATTAGGCGGGATTTTATTAGTAACACGCAATAAAATTAAAACCTTATTCTCAAAATGAAGCCATTATACTTATTAAAAACAATGATACAAAGGCCAACCGCATGTACGGTTGGCCTTTTTCTTTATATTAACTGTCCATCTCTCAGCGTCAATATACGATCACATACATCAAGCATTCTTTCATCATGTGTAATCATAATCGCTGCTTTTTGGCTCTCTTTCACTTCACGTTTCATCATTTCAACAACTTCACGTGCGCGTTTTGAGTCTAAGCTTGCCGTTGGCTCATCCGCTAATATTAAATCTGGGTTGTTCATGAACGCACGAGCAATTGCTACCCTTTGTTTTTCCCCGCCAGATAGTTGATTTGGATAATGATTTTTTCTTTCTCCTAATCCAAATGCCGCTAATAAATGATCCGCACGCTTTTCTGATTCTTGTTTACTTTCTTTTTTTAGCTTTGCAATATAAAGCAATTGTTCTTTCACATTTAAATATGGAACAAGATTTGCAAACTGGAAAATGAAGCCGATTTTTTTCAAACGAATGTCTGTCATTTCCTTTTCTGATAGCTTCGTAATATTTTGCTCACGAATGTAAATATCCCCTTTTGACGGTGATAATAGTGCACCCGCGATTGATAATAATGTACTTTTCCCTGATCCAGAAGGACCGACGATTCCGATAAACTCTCCAGCTTTCACATCAAGCGACATCGGATGAAGGGCTGTTACTTCCGTATTCCCTTCTCCGTACACTTTACTTACTTTGTCTAATTTCAATAATGAAGTCATTACATCCCGCCTCCAATTGCTTCTAATGCATCAACTTTTAATACTTGGTATAACGAAATAAGTGTTCCTAAAATACTAATTACGATAAAGATTGCTGCGTATTGTGCAATCATCGGTGTTGTTAATAAGAACGGCATACCCGCTGGTAAAATTTGTTCTAACCCTTGTACAAGAACAATACTAATTACCATCGCAACGACTGATAAGAATAACGCCTGTACGACTAAGCTATTTGCTAAATATGAGTTCTTTGTACCAATTGCTTTTAATACACCTAATTGCTGTGTTTTTTGTAGTGTAATAACATAGAAGAATACACCAATTAATAACGCAGCGATCACAAGTAAGAACGCAATGATCATCGTTAATGTTCCTTGCTCTTCTTTAAATCCTGGAATACTTTGCAGTACTTCTTTTTTATCGATAACGTGAGCATTTTTAATTTCTTTATCTGTGTTAAGTGCAATTGCACTATAATCTTTTTGGTTTGGTTGTGAAATAGATCCCCATACATCTTCATTTACATAAACGACTGGTGTATGGCTAAACATTTGATCTTTCGTAAATCCGACGATTGTAAATTCTTTCTTTGAAACAGGATCGATAATTGTATCTCCAATATCGATTCCCTTCTCTTTAATCGATTCATCAGCAACCATCTCGTTGTTTGCTGTACCTAATTTCTCACCTTTTACAATGTTCGGTTCTAAAAATGAATCTCGTTCGCTTGAGAAAATAGCGATATCAACCTTTTTCGAACTATCTTTCTTTTCATATGTTGAAACTTTCACACGAAACGGAACTGCCTCTTTGTCACCTACTTGATTTACTACGTTATCTACATCGTCTTTCTTAATTTGTGAACGAAGTAATTTATTTTCCGCATCATCTGCTAAAACGAACTTATTTGCCTCCATATTTTGAATCGATGAAGCATTATCATATGATAATCCATTTGCTAATCCTGAAATAACAAGGACTAAAAATGATAATAACACCATAATCAATCCGATTAATCCGTATCGTAATTTTGATTGTTTTAATTCACGCAGAGCTAAAAACATTTCGCTCGCTCCTTCCTCTTTCTTTCTATGCACTTATCATAAAAAAGAAATATGAACGGAATATGAACAGAAGATTACAGAGGGTAAGATTTAATTTTCAGAAAGTATTGAAAATAATTGAAATCCTTGATACAATTCAGTCAAATAATCTTGACCGAGTAATTTCATTTAAGGAGTTGATCATTTTGAAGCCCGTATTAACACTAACTACTTATAGCCAACTAAAAGCATTAAGCGATCCACTACGTGCCGAAATGATGATACGTCTATGCGAACGTCCTTATACTGGACAATTACTATCTGAGAAATTCGGCATTTCAAGGGCGAAAATTCATTATCATTTAAAAGAATTAGAAAAGAATGGTCTTATAGAGATCGTTTATACAGAGGAAAAGAATGGGATTATTCAAAAGTTTTATCAATCTGTCGCGAAAGGCTTCACCCCTGCTACAGATCTATTACCTCATTTAGAGATAGTAAGCGAATCAGGTCGCCAAATCTTTTTACAAATGATAGAAAGAACGAAAAGCCAAATTCTCGCTGCACCAGAAGAAGCTTTTACATTACGAAATGCAAGTGAAGATCCAGCTAAGTGGAATTACGTTTCATCCTGCTGGGAATTTGATGCTACGCCAGAACAATTTCAAGTGTGGGTAAAAAAGTTTTATGAATTAATGGCTGAATTAAACGAAATTACAAAAGGTGCAGATAAAGATCCGAATAGTAAACCTTATTATATTTCTACTACTGCACTTCAAATCGCTGAGAGAACAATGCAGCAATTTATTAAAAAAGAAGAAAAATCGTAATACGATTTTTTTTACATAAACGGTCAAATTTATTTTACCGAATAAATTTATTATAAAGGAGTAGATAAAGTGGACATATTAAAAAACCGGAATTTCCTCTTATTATTTTTAGGAAGAATTTTCACCAACATAGGAGATAGTTTGTATTATGTAGCCGCGATGTGGCTCGTATACAAATTAAGTGGTAATCCTTTTTATTCTGGATTGGCTGGTTCCCTTACATTATTACCTTCTGCATTACAATTTCTTACTGGTCCATTCGTTGATAGATGGTCCATTAAAAACACCCTCGTCATTACACAAGTTCTGCAATGCATTCTTATTTTAATCATTCCTATTACACACTACTTCGACCTACTAACAGTCCACCTACTACTCATCATCATGCCTATCGTAGCCTTTATTGAACAATTCGCCTATCCCGCACAATCAAAAGCTTTACCACTTCTACTGCATAAAACACAATTATTAAAAGGAAATTCACTCTTCTCATTTGCATATCAAGGCATTGATTTAATTTGTACGACGCTTTCTGGAATATTAGTAGCACTATTTGGCGCGATCACTTTATATGTAATTGACTCTTTCACATTCGCAATTACTGCCCTTTTGTTCGTTTCATTGAAAATACCAAAGCAAACCGAAACGGGCACATCACTTTCAACTAAACAATATTTCTCTGATTTAAAAGAAGGTTTTTCAATTGTCTTCCGTTCCTTAATGGGCGTATTCTTAATCGGTTCCGTTGTCGCTAATTTTTCAATCGGTATGACGATGGCAATACTCCCTTCTTTCGCTGATTCTTTAGGCGGTGTAAAATTATATGGTTTCTTTTTAGCCGCTATATCCGCCGGTTGTTTAATTGGAGCACTATTCAGTTCATGGGTTGGTAAACATAATGTTGGCCGTGTCTCCATTATTAGCTTTGCGACTGGCGCTTTCTTTTGGTTTCTCTCTACAGTTATACCGTTTCAATGGTTATCCATTTTTTTATTCGGCTTAGCTTGGATACCAATTGGTGCGACCAACATATTATTTGCGACTATTGGTCAAATTGTAATTCCAAACCAATATCTTGGGCGTATCAATTCAGTCACACGAAGCATGGGCACAATTGCTATGCCACTCGGCTCTTTAATTGGCGGATACACTGCGAATGTATATAGTAGCCAACTCATTTTCGCGCTTGCTAGCATCGGGATTTTATTCATTTCCCTCGTATGGCTACTTCATCCGAAATTACGGGCTTTTCCAAAAGCTGATGAAATTACAGCGGATACTTTTGAGCTTCAGTTTAAAGAAGAGTGCGGGAAAGGTGCGGCTTTATAACAGAACAAACATAACCCCGTTCTAAATTGGGGACGGGGTTAAAAATATAATTATTTCATTTTGGATGTAAAATACTTCACTAAAAATATACCAATGAAGTCGTTTGAATATCTAAAATTTATTCAACAATAGCACCAACTAAAAGGTTCCGTTAACGCTTTGATGGCCATGCCCCCTGCATTTTCCTTAATTGAATAATTTGGCCTGTATGATAAGCATCATGAAGCATGATGTCCAGTAATTTACCTTCAAGTGAATTTTGTTCAAGCTCTCTTTCAGAAATTGCACTTAATACCTGTCTTAAATTACGCTGAGCATTTTCAGAGCGTTCAACGACTTCCTTCCATTCCGTATCATTATTAGATTGCTTAGTAAGATAAAAGGTGTCATTACCGTCAAGATTATGTGTCCATTCACGTCCTTCCAAGTTTGCAGCAAGTCTTTCTTTGTAATAAGTGAGATGATTAACATTCTCCCAAATGGTATTCGTTGTCTCTCCAGCTGGTTTCCACATAGCCTGTTCAGCTGTAAGTCCTTCTATAGCATGTTTAAACGGTGCATACCAACTCTCTTTATCGAATGTTGAATCTAGTTTATTTAATAACAAGTCAATTCGTTTCAAAATAATTTCCTCCCTACACAGTTCAAGTTTTAATACACTCCCTCTAACTCTGTAGAGATTCTACATTTTTAAATAAACTTCCTCCTAATCCCACTCCATAAACTCATCCGATTATGCAATTAAAATGACTCATATTTTTTCATTTCACACGTATACTAGCAACAAAAAAGAAGAGGCTATTTTCAAACAGCCTCTTCCATCTATTTAGGAAGTTCCACCCGTACAGTCGTCCCTTCCCCTTTCGTGCTATAAACTGAAACAGTTCCGTTATGCAGTTCAACAATCTTCTGCACAATCGACAATCCTAAACCGCTACCTTCTACGTTTCTTGCCCTTGCTGTATCTACTTTGTAAAAACGATCAAAAATACGATCCATTTCTTCTTTTTCCATACCAATTCCGTTATCCGATATAGAGATAATGACACTAGACTCTAACTCTTCGACAAAAAACTCAATCGTTCCACCATCGTTTGAAAACTTGATGCTATTCGTGAAAATGTTACTCCATACTTGATGAAGTAAGTTTTCATCACCTTTTATAGTGATATCTGGCACATCAAATTCAACGGCAATATCTTTCTCGCGCCATTTCCACTCAAGCATAAAAATGACGTCTTTAATTTGCTTCTGCAAATTGAATTCTTTTATTTGTAAAACTTTCTCTTCTTTATCTAATGAAGCGAGCGTCAGTAACTGTTTACATAAACTAGACATTCGCTTACTTTCCCCCTCAATAATTTGTAAGTAATGGTTTCTTTCTTCCTCACTCATCTTTTCTGTTTGCAATGTTTTCGAAAAACCTTGTATAGAAGAAAGCGGCGACTGGAATTCATGTGAAACGTTCGAAACAAATTCTTGTCTCATTTCATCTAGTTCTTTAATACTCTTCGTCATCTTTTGGAAGCTTGTAGATAACGTTCCTATTTCATCTTTTCGTTTTACATCTAATTCAATTTCATATTCCCCACTCGCAATTTTTTGCGTAGCCTTCGTAAATTTACGAATTGGGCGAACGATGTAACCTGCTGCAATCACTATAAAGATAATGCTTAATAGTACGATAAACCCAAGTAATACCGCTAAGAAAATTCGCATCTCGCCAAATTGGTTCTGAATGTCAGGACGAATAAATAACGCGTACTGTTTATCACCGTGCTTTACCGGTACACCGACACTATTTATTAATTCATTATCGAAAAAACCGGTAATAAAGAGACGCGTTGGATACGTAGAAACACCATTAAACGTTTCCCCTTGCAATACTTTATGAACAGTAGCATCGCTAATAGACGTCTTACGAAACGCATTGCCGATACGCTTTCCATTCTTTTGATCATCTACAATATAAATTTCATACCCTAACTTCGCAATAGATTGTAAGTACGCCTCTTGATTTTCTTCACTTTGCTTTTCATATAATGACTTAACTTCTTCCGCATACTTTAAAATCTTTTCACTGTTATACGGTTTTAACTTCACTTGATAATATACGTTCGTTAATAAAAAGCCGATAATACTACTAAGTAGCATAATACCGACCGTCATAAATACAAATCTAGAATATAGTGATTTCATTTTATTTCAGCTCCAACTTATATCCGAGTCCGCGTACTGTCGTAATTTGAAAATCATCCGTTCGTTTTGAGAAACGATCTCGGAGCCTTTTCACATGAACATCAACTGTTCGTTCATCCCCTTCAAAATCCATTCCCCATACTAGTTCAATTAACTCTTCTCTTGAAAATGTTCTTCCAGGATAACTAGCAAGTTGTGATAATAGCTCAAATTCCTTTAAAGGAAGCAAAATTGTTTGACCGTTACACTTTACTTCCACACCTTTTCGATTAATTGTCGTTCCGTGCAACGTAATAATATCTGCACTCAGCATTTGATAACGACGTAATAAAGCTTTCATACGGAAAATGACTTCAGCTGGCTCAAATGGTTTTACGATATAATCGTCTGTACCAGAAATGAATCCTTTTTCTTTATCCACTAACTGGTCTTTCGCAGTTAATAAAATAACGGGAATATCATGATACTTCCGAATTTCTTCACATAACGTATAACCATCAACAAACGGCATCATAATGTCTACAATCGCAAGATGAATGTTTTCCTTCTCTAATACGTCTTGCGCTACCTTTCCATCTTCCGCCTCAAAAACTTTAAACCCCTCTTTTTGTAAATGATAATGCAATAACTCTCTAATATGTTTATCGTCATCAGCTAATAAAATATGTATCATCTTCATTAAACCCTCTCTCGTTCATCCTGCTACATCACTACATTAAGAAACAATTGGATTTTTTGCAAGAAAAAGAAAAGGATTCCTTAGAAGATACTCTTGTTATCATTGTGGTCAGCTGCTTTATTACTCTTATAACTTGGTGATGTTGTACTCTGGTGTACGAATAAGTGATCTATTACTTTTTTAGTAAGTGGCATAAAGAAATTCAGTAATAGCCCACCTAAACAAACAGTTAATATAGTCCCAACACCAATTGGTCCATGTAAAATCGTTGCCATTATTAAGAATATAAGGTAAATACATGTTCGTGATATAAAGATATTCATTCTAGTTAATTCTTGTATGATTAAAGTTAATCGATCAATTGGAATGGGAGCAAAATTTGTTTGTAAATATATTGCAGTTCCTAATCCTGTAATAACTAATCCGATTCCAAAATAAATCATTTTACTGTACCATATTTCAGGTGTAATTAAATTGCGTAATAAAAATAGCCACACATCAATACCAATACCCGTTATGAATGCTGTTAACAACCCTAGTATCTCTGGTCTATGTCTTTTTAAAATTGAGTTACAACATATTAATAATAAAGCTATTATTATTTCCCAGCTTCCCACAGTAAGTCCCACATTTAAAGAAAGTCCTACTAAAAGCGCATCAAAAGGTGACGTTCCAAGATCTGATTGTATTGTGAAAGAAATACCAAGGGTTAATATTAAAATTCCTAATACATAAAAAACATACTTCATTTTAATCAACCTCTTCATCGTTATTTTTGTTGCATTTACAATAAAAATGTTTTATATTAAATGTAACTTCAAATTGTTGCATTTGCAATAAAAATAAAAGATAAGGAGTTCATTATGAAAGAAATTCTTCGTGAAATTGGCATGATTGCAAGGGCATTAGATTCTATTAGTAATATAGAATTTAAAGAATATGAGCTTACAAAAGGTCAGTATTTGTACCTTGTGCGAATATGTGAAAACCCAGGAATCATTCAAGAAAAGCTATCTGAGATGATAAAAGTAGATCGTACAACCGCAGCCCGTGCTATCAAAAAGCTTGAACTCAATGGATTTATCGAAAAGAAAGAAGATGAATCTAACAAGAAAATCAAAAAACTTTTCCCAACAGAAAAAGGGAAAAACGTCTATCCTTTTATTAAAAGAGAAAACGATTATTCAAATACTGTTGCATTAGAGGGATTTTCGGAAACAGAAGCGGAAACTATTTCTAACCTTCTTCAAAGAGTAAGAAAAAATATAGAAAAAGATTGGGAATTTGTAAAAAAGGGAAATAAGAGAGATTATTGATTATATAAAGGAGCGAACTATTAATATGACTACACATATAGAAAAGTGCACCCTTAAAGATATACACAAACTTCAAGAAATTAGTTATGAAACATTTAATGAAACTTTTAAACATCAAAATTCACCCGAAAATATGCATCATTATTTGGAAAAGGCATTTAACTTAAAGCAATTAGAAAAAGAATTATCCAATAACTCTTCTCAATTCTTTTTTGTCTACTTCAACGATGAAATTGCTGGGTATCTGAAGATCAATACTGATGATGCTCAGTCTGAAGAAATGGGCGATGAATCACTTGAAGTCGAGAGAATTTATATAAAGAGCTCCTTTCAAAAACATGGTCTTGGTAAACACCTACTAAATAATGCTATTGAAATTGCAATAGCAAATAATAAAAAGAATATTTGGCTAGGCGTATGGGAAAAAAATGAAAATGCTATTGCTTTTTATAAGAACTTAGGTTTTGTACAAGCTGGCTCTCACTCCTTTTATATGGGCGATGACGAACAAGTTGACCTTATCATGATCAAAACACTCATATAACTTTTTTGAGAGGTGGGCTATTATGTATATTCCAAAGTATTTTAAAGTCACAAATGTTGATGAAATTTGGGATTTTGTTCAAAAAAACTCTTTTGGAACAATCGTCACAACAAAAAAAGAGAAACCAATCGCAACTCATTTGCCTTTTGGGTTAACTAAACAAGGTGATGATTATTTTATTACTGGACATATGGCTTATGGGAACCCCCAGTGGAGAACATTTGAAACCTGTGAGGATGTTCTTATAATGTTTCAGGGACCGCACTCTTATATCTCTTCTTCTTGGTATGAAAATGAAGAAGTTCCAACATGGAATTATCAAGCTGTCCATATATATGGTAAAGCAAGTATTTTAGATAAAGAGGAATTAATAGATGAATTAACAACAATGCTGAAAAAATATGAAGAGCATCGTGAAAATCCAGTATTATGGGATAAACTTTCCCCTACTCTCTTAGAAAATGAACTGAAAGGTATAGTTGGATTTAAGGTTAAGGTGGGAGACATCCAGGCTGCATATAAATTAAGTCAAAATCGAAATGAGACGGATTATATTAACATTATTGAGAAATTGTACGATGAAGAAAATCCAGATGCAAAACAAATGGCGAAACTCATGGGGAGTAGATTAAAAAATCACATATAATCCATCGTTATTCAACTCTCACATTTCAAAATTAAAGAACAGACTGGAGCGCTTTATCGGCGGTTTTCTTTAGAACGTAAAAGATTGAACTGAAAGTGACTGGCGTTTAATTAAAAAAGAATCTATTTTGAAAACAGATGATTCAAAATAGATTCTTACGTTTTAGTATTAAGATTATTTTAATCAAAAACAATTTCTAAGCCTTCGAAATATCAACAAATCCTTCTCCGAACACATCACGAACATCGTGTATAGCGATGAACGCAGCTGGATCTGTAGTTTGAACAATCCGCTTTAGCTTCACTACTTCTTGCTTATTAATAACAACATAAAGAATTTCCTTCGGAGTTTTCGTGTAATAGCCATGACCTGAATACACAGTAACCCCTCTACCCATTAAAGTCGTCACCTTCCCAGCAATTTCATCTGGTTTATCAGAAATAATCGTGATGGCCTTTTTCGGATTTAAACCTTCAATTACAAATTCCATTACTTTCGTTCCTACATATAACATAATAATTGTCAGCATCAGTTTTTCTGCACCAATGATGAAATAAGATGAAAACGCAACGATTAAATCGAAGAACAGTAGACCATAGCTAATACTCCAGCCTAAATACTTATGCGTCATTCTTGCTAAAATCGTAGTACCTGCAGTTGTTCCGCCAACACGAATGATTAGACCAATACCACACCCAATAAATATTCCACCGAAAATGGCATTTACGAGCATTTCATCAGAAGCAATCGTCCAGCCTTCTGTTAAATGAAGAAATAGCGAGTTGGTCACTACAGCAATAATCGTATAAATCGTTGTAATCTTATTTAAAAATTTATAACCGACTATTAACAAAATCGCATTTAAAATTAAGTTAACTAAACCTGGTGACCACTCAAATAAATAGTACGTAATAATCGTGATACCTGTTACCCCGCCCTCACCAAACTCGTTCGGAATAACAAATAAATTGACACCTAACGCAAAAAGAAATGCACCGATAATAATAAAAATAATGTCTGTCGTTCTTTTTTTCATACAGTACCTCACTTCTTATGTAAATATTTATTCTGCCATAAACTCTCACTATTATATCGTGGAATATTCAAATCGAACAGTGGTTTGTTTTTATTTTAATATAGGATAAAAAATCAACATTATTTATTATGTACTGCAAATAAAGTTTTGATTTCACCCGTAATTTACTCTTAAAAAGAAATGCTGAACATTGACTTGCACAAATTTCAAATAAAAAAGTACCCATCTAATTGTCATACGCAATGAGAATTAGATGGGTACTGCATGATACATTTAGTTTTTACATGTATTGTTTGGAGAAAATTGCAAATAACGACCTATACTCGCCTTATTAAGACCAAATCCATACATCATCATTATTTTCAGTGTTCGTCTTTGCTTCATGAACTCTTTCGATATGATCAACTGTGTTCCAGTTAATAGAACTTCCGCCCCAGCCTACATACTTCATATCAATTTTTACTTTCTCACCCGTATTAAATACTTGTCCCTTTGTTAAGAAAACATCAATAATAACTTTCTTCCCATTTAGCGATGGATATTCAACTACGACATATTTAGTAGCACCGTCTCCCTCATCTTCCATCGTTCCTACTTTTGCTACTTCTCCAATTACATAATCAGGTGAGCCATCTTCTTTCATATGCATACCTAACTTGTTTGTTGTATTTTCAACTGCAGTTGCAACCATATATTCTGTAAAATTACGCATCATAGATCCAGTAGCTTTTACTTCATCTCCTACTTTAACGTTTGAAAGTGAATCAATATACACACTAACAGGTTCCTCATATTGCTGAGATTTTACAACAATTACACCGTTATCTACTTCTACTACTCGTCCTTCTAACGTCGAGAAGTTTGATTCAATAGAAGCTGCACTCGCTTTTGTTAGTTCTAATCCTGGTACATTTGTTCCTGATAATGCAGCGATTCCTAAAGCACCTGCTAAAATTATTTTTTTCATACCCATTATGAAACATCTCCATTCATGATGATTTTATTTTTGATTGGATACGACCAACCTGTAACTATTATAGTTACAGTATATAAAAAATAGCAACCCTCTTTCTCATGCAATGATGCATACTGTACTTTTTAAATATAAAGCAAGAGGGCTTTAATTTAATTCAAAGCTAAAATAACCTTATGACCACGGTATAAAGAAATTAAGATCTACTTTCGGTCCTAAGGTTAATGAATAGCTTTATAAAAACTCAATCAAAATCTATTCAACTAGTTGAAAAATGAACCATGTCGAATTTT
Source organism: Bacillus cereus group sp. BfR-BA-01356 (assembly GCF_022663635.1). Taxonomy (NCBI): domain Bacteria; kingdom Bacillati; phylum Bacillota; class Bacilli; order Caryophanales; family Bacillaceae; genus Bacillus; species Bacillus cereus group sp. BfR-BA-01356. Next base: position 28,347 of record NZ_JAKUFX010000070.1, read on the forward strand.
ATTTTCATAAAATTCAAATTTCAAGGATGTTTTACAAAATATTACACAGAATTATTCGTATATCGTAATATAATTGTATTTTTTTACGATTCATTTCATTTTATCTACCACGTTTAGACAAAATGAAATAAAACAATAAAAAGGAGAGAGATAGATTGAAAAGAAAAATTAGTACAGCTGTTGTAGGGTTATCAGTGTTTAGCTTTGGTCTTTTTGGTGTAAATATTGGGGATGGGGGCGTTGTAAAAGCAGAGCATGGCGATGTTCCTGCTCCAAAACTAGAGACACATGCTGATCTAAGCTCTAAATTAGATTCACATGGCGACACTTGGGCTCCTTCTTATACAAATACTCATGGGGAAGGAATGGCTCTTAAAAAAGAGAGTCACGCTGACTTCTTTGCTCCTACGTTAGAAGCGCATGGTAATACTGGCGCTCCTGCTTTAAATGTTGGTGATACTCCTGCTCCAAAATTAGATTCCCGTGACGATACTGGCGGCGCTCCTGCTTTAAACATCGGCGACACTGGTGGAGCTCCTAAACAAGAAGGGCATACACATTTCCCTGCTCCGAAAGTTGAATCTCATGGCAATACTGGCGGCGCCCCTGCTAATTCTGAACATAGTACAGGTTGGTAAGTTAACAAAATTAAAATCTATTTAGATTACCATTTTCATATACTTACAAGGAAACCATTCGATGTAACAAATATTATGTATATACATGATTTCTATTGTGATACATTCTAACTAAGAGAAATCTCCAATACATATGTGGTTTTCAAGTCTAAAAAATACACCTATTAATTAGGTGTATTTTTATTTTACCTCTCTATCTACTAATTAAAGAATAATTCCCTAAAAATCAAAAAAAACGAAGAATCTATCTATACTTCGGACACTTAAAGTACCACGAACGTTGCGATTTTTAGGGACAATCCGTATCAAACCTCCCTTTCCTCCCATGCCTAAAGGCGATAGCTTTCTTGTTCAGGAAAAGCTATAACCTCTCCATTCATGATGATTTTATTTTTCGGATTGAATACGACCAACTTATAATCATTACAGTTACAGATTGCAGAAAATATCAACCGTCTTTCTCATACAATGTTGCATACTGTAATTTTCAAATATAAATTGGTTATTCCTATATTCAACACTAAGACTGAATTCTTGAATCCCAGCAGGTAAACGAATTGATGATGAAGAAACTAATGTCATACATCATGTTTTTCAATAATACAGTTTGTATAATCGTAGTCCATTACATTCTGTAGCAGCGGAGTTAACATGTTAATAAAACCAAAGAGGTTACAAGCAGAAGATATCGTGGCGACAGTAAGTCCTTCATGGGGAAGCGCAGGTGATTCTGAGATAAGATAACGATATGACAGAGCTTAAATAAATAAAAACACTCCTATAAGATATGACTGTGAATTAGTACTTTTTAAATGATATGGAGATTACTTATCTAATGATAAAGACCTGCGGTAGTATGTCAACTGAAAAATAATATCTTTTGAAGTTATCAAAGGACAAATTGCTTAAAAAAGACATCACGAAACTAGACCAGTATTTTATGTAAAATA
>NZ_JAKUFX010000071.1:0-29914 GCF_022663635.1 Bacillus cereus group sp. BfR-BA-01356
ATTTTACATAAAATACTGGTCTAGTTTCGTGATGTCTTTTTTAAGCAATTTGTCCTTTGATAACTTCAAAAGATATTATTTTTCAGTTGACATACTACCGCAGGTCTTTTCATACCTCTTCTATCGCTATTTCTTATCTTTTTCAAGCAATTCAATGATTCGATCTAGCTTCTGGTTCATATTAATCACGTGGCGTTTCTTTGCAGCACTGCTTTGTAATACTCTTCTAATAAACAAAGTAAATGATATGAAAAACAAAACGATAAGTCCGATTACTAAACAAGTATATATCAATGTAAAAATATCGCTTTCGAACAAGTTCATTCCACATTCACATCCTTATCCTTTTATTTTATCACATAATTCTTAATATTCAAAAGTAATCAATCAATAAATAAAAAAAGCACCTTTTACAGGTGCTTTTTCCCATTGCTTAATACGTAAATGTAATTGTCGCTAATGAATAACCCGCCAATGCACTATAAGGCGCTACTTGATAAGACACACGCTTTGCACCTTTTGGCCAATTTATTTCATTTAATACTTTCTTTATATCTTGCATCGTCCCATCCATGGACTGCTTATATCGCACTTCTACTTTTTCTGGTTTGGCTGCAAACTGTTGCTGCAACTTTTGCTTAAATTCATTATAATTTTCTGCTCCGTATTCTGCAGATAAGTATTGTAAATTTGTTTCTTTTAACATCTGCTCATATACGACAGTTTTTGAGCTACCAGCTTTTATTTTGTTTGTTAATTCACCAAAATAACTTGTAGTTGCTGCTGGATATTTACTACGATCCCAGTCGTGATCTTTACTTAACTGTTCGTCAGACATGTTAAAATATGAGTAAGTTACACGCCCTGCTTTATCTGGTACTGGATCATCAAATGTAGTATCTAGGTGATACCATTTGTTTTCAATGTTCACTAAATTCCACGCGTGAGCTTGTCCGTTTCCTGTGCCTGTTACAATATGATTTTGAATACCTGCCTCTTTTAACAACTCATACGTTAATAATGTATATCCTTGGCAAACGGCAGAACGATTCGCTAATGCTTCATATGCTGTATACGCTTGATAAGACGTATCATAAGACACATGCTTAACAACGTAATCGTGAATAGCTTTTACTTTCTCATGCTCATCCATCCCTGGTTTTACAATTGATCCAACAATTGATTTCGCCTGAGCTTTTACATATTGAGTTTGTTCTTTTGATTCACGGTATTTTACTTGCAGTGTAAACGTATAGTCCCCTGGCATTCCTTTAATAGAATATCTAGTAGACGCTACATTATATTTTACATACTCATCAGCATCTACAATTTTATTAAACTCACCATACAATTGATCCATAATATTTCTAGCATTTCTATCTTTTGTTTTATATGTGATTGTAATATTTTCTTCTCGATTATCAATCTGTTTTTTTAATTCTTTTCTGAAATCATCTAATAACTTTACATCTGATTGTGCTGTCACTGTAGTCGGATTTGTAGCTGCATAAGATACAGATGACGCTTGCAAGCCTCCCATTACTATAGTTGAACAAAGTGCGGCAGCTGTCACATACTTACTTGTCTTTCCCATCTTGTCACTCCTTATATTCTATAACTATACGAAAAAGTATCGTATAGTTTCAGAGTATACAATACTTTTTCGTATAGGTCATATGAGATTATGCATATTAACTAATTCACATAAAAAGGTTGTTCTTTTTAAAAGAACAACCTTTTTTCATTAGCATGTTTGTAATACACAGCATGTATTTTCAAAACGTTGATTTTTCAAATCTTCATTACTAATACAGAAATATAGCATCCCTAGTTCTCCCCAAACCATATTACAATTTTTATGATCTGAATCAATTTGGAATAAAAGAGTCATTTGCTGCGGGTCTACTCCCATATATTCTCCTGTCTCATATAACACTTCTTCTTGTACAGAGAATGGCTCACCAAACATTTGATGGTTATCGTAGTTATCTGGAATTAGCTCTTCAAGTAATTGCAAGAAACGATCTGAATCAGCCTCATCTTCAATGAAAAGTTCTGGTAATTTGTATGTCAGTTCAAAAGTAATTGCACACTGGTTATATTTCGCTTGTATTTCATTTTCTCTTCGTAATTGCTCTACAGGAACATCATAATAAAGTACACGCCCAGCTTCTGTTAGATTCACATTTTCTTCAAAATAATTTTCAATGCAAAAGAAATACAGCATCCCCGTCTTAGGAAGATTGTGATTCATACCAACGTTTTGTAAATCACTTAAGTTAAATTGCGCGATAAATTGTAGTGGATTTCCTTTATGCTTTGGATATTCAAATAAAGCTGGTAGATCAGGAACTCCTCCCATTTTCGAACTACCTATCGCAACAGTTCCCTGCTGCTTTGGCACAACTTTTATACAAGGAAATACAGTATTAATAAGTTCTTCTTTCAAGTGTGTTAGTTCATATTTATCAATTAATACTTCAATTTTTTTATTCATAAATTCTCCTTACATTTACATACTTATTTATATCATAGTACAAAGATTATACTTCATTCTTTACAAAATCAACAAGCCTCCCAAAAACGGGCTTATCCTTCGTACGCGAACAAGTTTAAAAAAGCATACTATACATTGTTCCTACAAACACGATAGTTCTTTAGTTCTTCCAGTACATTTTCCCCTCGTTCATTTTTATTTTTAATATAAGGAGGAATTCCACATGGGTTACGGATATAGTTGCGGCGGTTACGGTTACGGCGGTAGCTGTGGTGGTTGTGGTTACGGAGGTTTCGCTTTATTAATCGTTTTATTCATCCTTCTAATCATCATCGGAGCTAGCTGTTGGGGCGGCTTTGTAGGCTGCTAGTAAACTTAAAAACCATTGTAAAAAAGCACGTACAATACGTGCTTTTTTGCCATTTCCAAATCTTTTATTTGAAAGGAAGTATGTTTAATGAAGATCGATGGTGTTTTTGAAGGAGGCGGTGTACGCGGTATTGCACATGTTGGAGCAATTTGCGCATTAGCCGAAAAAGGTTATGAATGGGAACGTGTAGCTGGAACATCAGCTGGTGCAATTATCGCGGCACTTGTAGCGGCAGGATATTCTTGTTCAGAGCTAAAAACGATTATAACTGATATCGATTATAACAAATTTACGAAGAAAACCTTTATTGACAAAATCCCCTTTATCGGAAAAGGACTAAGTGCATGGACTACTCTAGGTATATACTCTAATGTATTTATAGAAGAATGGATTGAAGAATTACTTCGAAAAAAAGGTGTTCATTTATTTACTGATTTACCGGATCTAAACAAACTCAAAATCATCGCTTCTGATATTAGTAATGGTAAAATGGTTGTCTTTCCTGACGACTTACCAAACTACGGATTTTTAAATTATCGCTTCTCTATCGCTAAAGCGGTAAGAATGAGTAGTACAATCCCCTTCTTCTTTGAACCCGTAAAATGGAGAACTCCAAAATGGAAGCAGCCTTGTTATATGGTTGATGGAGGAATTCTAAGTAATTATCCAATTTGGATCTTCGATTCACCTACCACTCCTCGCTGGCCGACTTTCGGATTTCATTTTGTAAAAGATGAGATTCAAGCTGATCCTGCTCACTATAACGAGCCTATTTCCATGTTCAAAGGACTATTTAAAACAATGATGCAAGCTCATGATTTACGTCATTTAGATAAGGAATCAAAAGCAAGAACGATTACAATTCCAACAGGAACGATTACAAGTACTAATTTTGAACTGACAAAGGAAGAAAAAGAATGGCTTTACAATTCTGGTTATAACTCTGCTAATAAATTTTTACAAGCTTGGAACTTTAGGCAATATATCGATGAATATAGAAAAGGAAATCAAGACCGAAAGACAAATCGATTTTTTCGTCAACTTGACTCATAATATTATTACTTTGCGTATAAATACGAGAACGTTTAACAACTTAATAATAAATAAGTCTAGTAATTTCTTATATTACTAGACTTATTTATTATTATATAATCTCGTACATTGTTTAAGGATACGTTAACCCTTCGGCTTCCTCTGCAGTAATAACTATGTAACGATTTCCCGTTCTTAATCCTAACAGTTCTGCTTTTTCAATCGCTTCTTGCTTCGTCTCCGCATAAGCAGCTAAATATTTTTCTCCATTGATCATTTGGCAAATTACATATTGTTTCATTACTTTCTCCTCTTACTTTTTCATTAGTTGTGCAAGTTTTTTTATACCTATTTCAATTTCTTCTAACGTTGCGTATGAATACGATAGGCGCAAAAATTGATTTGCACTTCTATCATATAAAGTACCTGGGTTTAATAAAACCTTTTCTTGCAGAGCTTTATCAAATAAACTGCGATATGAAATGGTTACTTTTATATGTACCCATATATAAAATCCCCCTGTTGGTTCATGCCAAGTTGCTATTTCACGAAGATATTTATCTAACATTAGTAACATAAAATCTCTTCGTTTTTTCAATTCACTTCTTACAAAGCGCAAATGCTCATCATATAGACCATTTGTAAACCACTCTGCTGCAATTTGCTGGGATATAGTGCTTGAACCATAATCTGTTTGCATTTTTATGTCTGACAATCTTTGAATTACTGGCTCAGGTCCAACAATCCATCCAATTCTTAACCCTGGACTAATTACTTTGGACATGCTTCCAATATGTAGTACGATTCCGTTTTTATCATAGGCTTTTAAAGGTTTCGAACAAGGTGCATCAAACCATAAGTCTTGATACACTGCGTCCTCTATAATAGGTAATCCAATTTCATTACATATTTCCATCACTTCTATTCGTCTCTTCGCATTCATACTAAAGTTCGTTGGATTATGAAAAGACGGGATTGTATATAAAATAGATGCATTAAATTGCTTCTTATATTTTGTAATATATGATGTATTTAAACCGTTCTCATCCATTGGTATTCCAATGAAACGCATTCCTGCGGATTGAAAAACATTAAGCGAATATAAATAGGATGGTTTTTCTAATAAGATGGATGCCCCTTTTGGAAGAAGCCCCATAGAGATAAGTTGCAGCGCTTGAATTGCTCCTGAAACAATTAATATAGAGTCCGGAGATACACATATAACATGCCCCTTTAAGTATTCGGAAATCTTTTCCCTTAAATAAAAATTTCCTTTCGGCTCTTCATACCCAAGCGTCACATTTGACTTTAAAAGCTTATTCATAATTTCTTTCATCTTTTTCTCAGGTAAGAGACTCGGCGCGAGCTCACCTGTTCCTAATCGAATTACATGTGGATAAAATTCAGCTTGATTAATCTCCTGAATAGCTGGGAGATTCGGATAATGAAGTCCTGTTTCTACATAAGACTGCCAATTAGGCGGAGGTGCGTAAGTTGAAGCATTCTCATTATTATTTACAACAATTGTTCCTTTCCTGCCATTCCCTTCTATGTATCCCTTTGCAACTAGTTCATCGAAAGCCATTACAATTGTGCTTCGATTCACACCAAATGTATGTGCCAAATCTCTTTGTGAAGGTAATTTCGTTCCAACGGTCCATTCTCCATTAACGATCCTTTCTTTTATATACGTTTCTATTTGTTTATACAGAGGAGTCGCTAGAGACATATTCGGTTTCCAAACGAATCTTTCCATTATATCACCTTATATTCTTTTTGGTTGGTAACCTCCCCAACCATATGGATGGATACAAATTTTCATTTCTTCTATACAATATACACTATCATAATGAATTAAAATAGGAGGTAATATGATGAGTGAAGCAATTATTCATGGTATCATTCTTGCATTTGGACTTATCATTCCATTAGGTGTACAAAATGTTTTTGTCTTTAACCAAGGTGCGAGCCAACCAAACATTTGGAGGGCAGCCCCTGTAGTATTAACTGCCTCTATATGTGATACGTTACTCATATTGATTGCAGTGCAAGGTGTCTCCCTTGTACTCCTTACTTTTTCTTGGCTAACTAATTCGTTATATATAATTGGATTTTTCTTTCTCCTATACATGGGCTTTGTTATTTGGAGAAGTAACCCTTCCAACGATGTAAAACAAGAAAAAAGTATGCCCTTAAAAAAGCAAATCCTTTTCGCAGCATCCGTTTCGTTATTAAATCCACATGCTATTTTAGACACAATCGGTGTAATTGGAACAAATTCTATTCAATACATAGGAAGTGAAAAATGGGCTTTCACACTTGCAACTATTATCGTTTCTTGGATTTGGTTTATAAGCTTAGCGTTAGCGGGGAAATTTCTAAAAAGACTAGACTCAACCGGAAAGACAATTTTATTATTAAATAAATTTTCTGGTCTCATCATATGGGGTGTCGCGCTTTATATGTTAAAACAAGTTATTTATTCTTAATGAACGAAAGAGAATTGCATGTTCCTCAAAACATCATGCAATTCTCTTACAAATTATGAAGTAGGCTCTGGTTTCTGTTTTAACGTCTTTGCATCCTTTGCTGGTTTAATCCAAATGATTGCTATGACAGCACCAATGGCAGCGAAAATACTTGTCAAATAAAACACTTCATGGTCCGCCCCTTTCATGAAAAAAGAATATAAAGGTGGTCCAGCTGCTACACCGATAAATCGCATTGAACTGTAAAATGACGTAACTGTTCCCCTTTGCTCCTTTTCAATTCCTTGTGTAATGAGGGCATCTAAACATGGGAGTGCCATACCAATCCCTATCCCCATAATAACGAGACAAAGAAGTAGTAAATAAATCCCTTTTATAAATAAAGGAATGATGACTGATGCAGCTGCCATTAAAAAACCAATATAGATACACTTCTTCATAACATTTTGATTATCTCCAATTTTTTTACCGGCCATATATGAACTAAGTGACAGTACAAGTAACGGGATAGCAAGCACACACCCTTTCCATATACCATGAATGTCATACTTTGATTCCAGTATAGTCGACAAATAAAAGAGAATTCCGAATAAAATAAGCATAATAATTGCACCTAATGCAAAAATGGCAATTAACCATCTTCCTTTTTCTCGAAACGTAGACAGAATAGATTTTATAAACTCTTTAAGCGGTGGTACTTCTCCTTCTTGTTTCTTTGCCTTTACTAGAACAAGTAATAAAACAATTGATACTACGCATAAAATTGGAATCGCCCAAAATGGTAAGAACCATACAACGGCAGCAAGAGCAGACCCTAAAATAGGGCTCAGCACTTTCCCAAATGTATTGGATGTTTCTATGATTCCTAAACCTGTACTAACTTGTTTTTCGTCTTTGTATAAATCACCAACACACGGTATAACAACTGGCATTGCACCAGCAGCACCAATACCTTGAATCGCTCTACCAATCAATATCCAATTGTAGGGATTATCAACTTTCCAAGATACCCAACCAGTTATCGCTCCTCCTATAGCTGCAATCAGCAAACTCGGAACCATTACCATCTTTCGTCCCCATCTATCTGATAAATAACCAGCAATCGGTATAAGTAGAATGGCTACGATAGAGTAAATTGTAATAATCATGGATACTTGAAACGATGAAATATGTAATTTCTTTTCAATAGTCGGCAGAATTGGGATGAGCATTGAATTCCCTAATGTCATAACAAGTGGAACTGATGCAAGCGCAATTAAACAACAGTTTTCTTTTTTTAACATGTTGGCTTCGAAACCTTTCATCATATATTTCTTACCATATAATAGCCCCGCTGGAACGTAACTTTTCATTCCACCAGGGCTATTACATCTTTACTACTTCCCATTCACAACAAAAGAAATTGGGGAAATTATAGTATTATTCCTATTCTTTGAATCCAGTTCACAATATATCCATACCAATTAATTGAAAAAAAAAAGAAAGGAAGAATCCTTCCTTTCTCCTATAACCTTCTACAATTAGCGAGTATATCCGCCACCAAGTTGTTGTTCTGCCATCGCTACAAGGCGTTTTGTAATTTCACCGCCTACAGAACCGTTTGCACGTGAAGAAGTATCAGCGCCAAGTTGTACACCAAACTCTTGTGCAATTTCATATTTCATTTGATCTAAAGCTGCTTGTGCTCCATGTGATGCTAATTGATTAGAATTACGATTTCTAGCCATTACCAATCACCTCCTTATTTATATATAAATTGTGTTAAATTCAAATTAAAATACATGGAAATTTTTGGTTATTTTTTACCATAAAAAAAGAGCCTCTAAAACGAGACTCTCACATCATTTCACATTACGAAGTTACTACTTCTAATTTTCTATTTATTAATACTTTCATTTCTTCTTTTAATATCTCTTTTGCATTATGTCCAAACCATTCTAAGGAAGCAAAAAGATCCGTACCTCTCACTTCCTGAATAATCTCATCATAATTTACAATACCTTCAAATAACGGAACCATACCAATACGACTTCCTGCTGCAGCATATACATTGTTAGGTTCAAACACATGCAAATAATCCGCTGAAGATATATTCTTAAAATGGTAATGTAGTGTCCACGGCTTTAATCGATGGAAACTGTCTATTGGATCTGCGCCAGACTCCCATATATGAAGAAAATCAAGATTTATTTTTAAATTCGGATGATTTACTTCTTCTAATAGTTCTATAGTAGAAGGCAATGTGTCCGTTAGTGTATTGGGATGTGTTTCTAACAGCACATACATATTGTGCTGAGCAAACACATCACAAATCTTACGTATTCGCTTCACATACTCTTTTCTCTCTTGTTCCGAGAAGTCCTTGCTCCCTTTTTGCCCAGCAAACGTGCGAATTTTATTCGTATTAAACCAATTAGCTAGTACTACAAGTTGTTCACTTTTCTCTATCGTTTTTTCAAAATCTGCTGATAATGATATATCTAAGTAATCACTTATCATCGTAATTTCTAAGTTTTTATCCTTTAGAAAAGTCAATTCTCGTTCTGTCGTTTCGCGTTCTTGTATATACAAATTTTGTGCATGTGTCCCCCACAATTCAATTCCTTCAAAACCGTTTTCATATGCAAATTGAACAATATCAGTAAATGAAATTAATTGATGACGAAATGAAATGGTACATAGCGAATATTTCATAGCATTAAACTCCCCTATCTTAAATTCAGTTAGCTTATTAAAGAGTTGCGACAGATTGATTTGTTTTCATACCTTTCCATGATAGAAACTGTCTCTCTAATTCCTTCTTAATCTGCAGTTCAATTGCATTCATTTCATCCAGTTTTTCAATAATTGATACTAGCATACCTTTATTATTCGTCATTGCCATTTTAATTGCACGATACTGTACATTTGTAAATCCTTGTACAATATCCTCTACCCGATCACACCAATAATCAAATTCTTGCTCCGAATATTGCAACGTTTCACGGAAGTATGCAAAGGCATGCTCATAACTATATTTACGAATTGCAAGTACTGGTATTTGTTTTACTGCTGCTACAAGTCCAGAAAGCGCATATCCTTCTTCCTCATTTGCCATTTTTACAATTAATTTTTTCAGTTCCATAGTCAGTTCATTGTCGTTCTTTTTGAATGTTTCTGTGAAATAACTAGCTACTATTTCTTGCGTTGGCTCCCCAATTCCTTCTATATCAATGAAATACCCTCCACCAAATGGGTTATCTTGAATAGAGTGAAGTACTTTTTCTCTTTCCATATTTCCTTCCCAACGAAAATCTGGATCTAGCATGAACCACTCTTCTTCTTTCTCTGTTTTTGATATCATTAAATAATGTGGAAACGGTTTTTGATGAAATTTATTTTCCCTCTCTGGTAATAGAGACATATCAACCATTACAATGACATAACGATTTTCCGGCTTGTTTTCTACTAATTCTAAAAACGTTTCTACATTGCTATCTTTATCTTTTGCATGATCATACCATTCGTTTACTTTAATACCGTACAATTTTTCAAACCAAAGTAAATAATGATCATGGTTAATGTTTTCAGAGTGATATGAAATAATTCCGCCTTCTGTTATATCAAAATCTCCATCCCATAGTCCAAAATAAAATGGACGAAAATCAATGTCGCTACGCCTTTTTATAATTTCACAAAAACAACTCACTAAACAGTGCACTTTAATTGAAGTCATACTCTCATCCACTTTCCTAAAGGTTAGTTATTCACATTTACTTCCTGTAACGGCTCTAACTCCTCCATAAAATCAAGCAAAGATCCTACAGTAAGAAATGCCTTTGGATCTACCTCATCCTCTGGAACGCATAGCTTTACATCCATTTCTATGTATACAATAAGCTGTAACATCATTACCGAATCTATATATAAATCTTGATTTAAGCGCATCGTTTCTTCTAAATGTGTTACATTTTTCAGTTCCATTTTTTCTATCATAATTTTTAACACGGCATTCTTTAACGCTTCCCGTCTCATGTTGTAACCTCTCCCATCTCTAGTAACTTTCTACTTACTTTTCCAGTTTTATTTTTAGGAATTTCATTTACACTTTCAATTTCATACGGAACTTTATAAGAAGGTAAGTGCTGAATACACCATTCTCTTATTTTCACTGGATCAACATGAGAGATCACTTTCGCTTTAACTATTTCGCCCATCACAGGATGTTTCCCTCGATATACAATTGCCTCTTGCACACCTTCCAATCGAAGCATCGTTTCTTCTACCTCTATAGGAAAGACTTTTAATCCTGAAACATTAATTACATCGTCCATACGCCCCATAAAATGAATGCCACGCTCAGATTTATAACCTAAATCTTTCGTGAAAATTTCCTTATCATTCATTTTCACGACAATTTCTTCCGGTGCATTTTCATCTGAACCTATGCTAATACTTGCATGAGGTAGAGGGTTTCCTAAATCTAAATGGCTTTTCATATCATGACATATACTAATACAACCTGCTTCAGAACAACCGTATTGCTGCATCATATATGTTGTCATTTCTTTTAGTTTATAAAATAGTGCTTCTGGCAAAGGCGATCCTGATGTCATAATTTTATGAAACTGGAACGTTCCTAATGGAAAACTCCCCATAATGTGTAACATAAGTGGTACTGCATATATGATATGTTTTTCTGTATTGCGAACTATATTTAATGCGAATTTAGGATTTTTGTTCGTAATGATTACAGGTTTGCTCCCCCTCGTAATTGCTGATAACGTACCACATATTAGTCCGTATGAATGTGAAACAGGAGCCATAACGATTGGCACTTCATCTACTTCACAGTTTAAAGCTTCATTATAGGCAGTAATTTCTGTATCAACTTCCGTCCATGCTCTACGAATCAGTTTCGGTTCTCCCGTAGTTCCCGAACTATATTGCAATAAAGAAGGCTCTTCTAGTAAAAAGTTCCCTACTTCTAATTTTGTAAAATCGCCATATTCTCCATATAAAACTCCTACACAATTTGCACGCTTTGCCATTTCAATAACCGTTTCTTTTGGCGTATCTTCATGTATAAGTAATACTGATGATTTCTTTTCTTTTAAGAAAAACACAAGCGTAATAATATCGAATGGATCTTTCAGACAAAGTGCAAATCTATTTCCTTCTGCTTCTTGAAATTGTTCCAATTCCTCATAAACTTGTAATCTCAAATTAAAATCACTTTTGCTATACTCTTGTTTATTAACGATTAGCATAATTTCCCCCTGTAACAATTGATTTTTGTTTCATAAGTTTTCTTACTCTATACAATGGATTTGGAACTTCATGAACAAGCGATTCCACATCCATATATAATCGACGTTTCGTTAATTGTTCAGCATAGAATGTAGGTGCATATAATTGAATATTTTTAAATCTACCTTTCAAATGTGGATATATTCTTAAATGATCTTCAATTTCTTCAACAACCATCATCCAAAAATGTTCTTCTTTCAATCCATATTCATCCGCAAGTACGAATGCTAATTCTCCTAAATTAAACAGGAATAGTGCATCTAACACCATCTCTTGCAAACATTCAATGCCATCCATTTCAAAGAAATCATTCATTTTTCCATTCGCATATGTTTTATGCATTTTAGTAAAGTCGGGACATTTGTCAACTTCTTTCAAATATGGACGATAAAACTCAAGCCCTTCATGAAAATCCTTTAACGCAATACGAACAGGCACCCCTTCTTTATGGACTAGAATCATATTTTGTCCATGTGATTCCAGTGCGATGCCATGCTCTACAACAAGATGTATAACTGGTATTATCGCTTTTTGAATAAGTAATTGTAGCCAATCCTTCATTCCATATTTATTCAACCACGCATCAATAATTGGTGTACCATCTTTCTCTTTAGCGTATAAACCATTAAAAGGAATTGCATCCTCTTGTGCATCTAAATACTTATGAACGCTTTCGCGCCAAATACATCCTAATGAACCATATATAGCTTTCTTATTCGTGTCATACGTTACACTTAAAAACTCACTTAACAAGATTAAACGTGCTTCATCCATTAAATAGGCGTCATTACTTACAACATCATTTAACCAATTTGATATTACTGGTGCACTCACAACAGAGTATGGTTTCAGCGTACGAAGTGTTGAAGTGTTGAGTAAATTCATCGATAATTTAACGTACGGTTTCTTTGGACTCGTAATATTTCTTAACGTTCTCATTGACTGTTGCGCGCAATAATCGTCCTCTGATGTTCCTAAATAAATAATAAATTTACCCTGTATATGATCCGCATAATTTGAAATGATGAAATTCTCCCACTGCCATGGGTGAACAGGTATAAACACGTACTGTTTTGGATTACATCCCTTATTACGAATTCGTTCCATAAACTCTTCTAATTTACGATCGCCAATCTCCTCTTTTAAAAGGTTGTTATACATCACTTCATTCTCATAACCTACAGTCGCATAATTCTTATGTGCTGCAATCCATATGAGTTTTATTGGCTGCATAAATTCATAACCATATTGAAAATTGTCACGATATTGAAATCCAACACGTGCTTTATAACTAGGATGGTATGGATGGCCATCTATTAATTGGCTTTCAAACTCATCGTAAGATTTTTGAGTATATTCTCTCTTATTATTTCTTTCATATTGTGCAATCGTGTCTTTAAATATTGTTTGTTCTAATTCGTGCATAAAAGAATCTAATTTAGCTTGTTCTACACTAGTAACCCGAAAAACTTCTTCTAGAAATTGCGAGACAGACTGTATTTCTTGCTGTTCATCTTGAACTCTTACTATTAATGAGTCTAACGAAATACGTCCAAATGTCATCCGTTCCCTGCCATAGCATTTGTACGTGACACTTTTGTCTTCTTCATCAAGTCCTTGTATTAGAAAAAGAAGTTGTTCTTCTTTTTCTATGCGAACCGGTGTAATAATCCCCTCATAAATTAACGATTCTACTAATTGACGTAGCACTCTTCTTCGTACTGAAATGTAATCTTCTGATTCGAGCGCCTTCAATACTTTCGTATGATACATGTCCACTCTCATAAAACCCTCCACCTTATGACAAAATACCATTATTTGTATTACGTGAAATTTTAACGTTATTTATGAACGAACAGCCACTTCTCTAACGAGTGGATTATGTACTTGCACATAAATAGCTTGCTCCAATGGATTACTTAACTCATCGACATCGAAAAATCTCGTTAGTAAATTTGCTTTACACGCTAACTTATCTTCGTCCAATAATTCTCTTAAAAATGTAGAAGGTTCCCGGTTATATGGAAGAAATGATTCAAGTACAGACCTTAATTCCGAGAGAAGAATTTCCTCCTTAATTAATCCTGCTGTGCCAAAACCATTAATGAGGCCAAACATATGATTGAAAATTAAGTAGTAACGAAATCTCTCATCCACAATATAGTCGTCATATAAATTTCCAGTACGTTCTCCAATACCAGCTAATTCATTATTAAGCATCTCTTTCATTGAGTTACAGAAATAAAATCCTTGATTATCACGGAAATAATATTTGATCGGATAACCATCTTTTAGCTGAACAACGCTATTTTGCTGATGAGCTTCTAATGCAACACCATACTGTAAATACATCCATACCATTGGCTTTAAAGAAATATTCATATATCGTCTAAACCACTCTAAGCTTACTTCTTCACAGCTTTTACTTTCTAAATCTGCTAGGCGATGAATAATATTCGATAACCGCGTACGCTCCCCAGGTATAGCGTCTTGAACTAGCCCAGCAATTAATGTTGCGTCGTTTGCATGTTCACTATAAAAAGGATTCTCACGAATAATCACTTCAAATCCAGATTCTTGTGTTCCATAATTTAATGTAATAAAGGCTGGATCACAAATAAAATCAAATCCTGGAAATCTTTCTCGTACTTCACCAATAGCCGTATTTAACATTTCCTTCCCTTCAAGACCACTCTCAAGTTCTTTCAGTTTATTAATACGCATTGAATTCGTTACTTTCACCGGAAATGAAAACTTAAGCATATACTTCGAATTGGGATGATATAGCGTCCTTAGTGATGATGTTGCCATATAATACTTACCTACAGGACCAATATACTCAAGCAATTCTTGAACTATCAAATCTTGTACGTAAGCTTGATGCAAGAGCCATTCTGCCTGAAGCGGATGAATTGGAATTAATGCATATTGATCTTCCTTACAGTACTTCGCTATAAATTCCTTACTAACCATCTCATCATTACTTAATTCTTCTTTTATAATCATTGTTGTAGAATCTGATAATAATGATTTTTCATTTACTATACTTTTATGTGCCCGAAAATAATGAAGCTGACATTCTCCTTTTAATTCTGGAGAATACATTGCACTTTTCCAATCCAATATCCCCTGTCTACTCTTTGGTGTAGGATGAGTTAAATGCCCAAATAATAAAGACTGCTCCGCTTCTATAAAAGTTGTATGAAAACCGTATAATGCGGATGTATCTTCTATTCTCTCTTTTGTAAATTCCTCAATATTTTGACAACTACAGATAACTCGAAGCATAAGTTCCGCAGGATTCGTTCCTTCTCCGTAGTTGATAGACATCTCTTTTATTAAAAATGTAATAACTGTAACATAATCTGCTGTAATAACAGAATGACTATCTCCAATTTGATAATAAAATTGTTCTCCAAACAAATGGCGATCTGTTGATGATTTATATATAACTTCTCCATACAAAGTAACGTTCTGTGCCGATAGCCGACAACATAAATATGTGGGGACTGTATCTCTATTCAACGTATTACTGAAGATACTCTTCATTCTTTCATCCTCTGTAATCCATTCTCCACTCCCTGTTTCTCTTAAATAACAGTTTAAAAAGCTTTGTAATGTTGCATGTTCTGCGATTTGTTTCGCATGCTGCATGTTGGTCCTCCTCTTTATATTAAAGCTATCGAAATTTTATATAATAAACGATAATTGAATGTCGTTATCAATTATGATTCTAATTGATAATGATATTCAATTAAAGAGTATATTTCAGAATTTTTTTATCTGATTTAATTTTTCTTGTTTTCTCTCTTTTCTTTAATCTAGTTAAAAATACACGAAAAAAATACTCAGTTTCAAACTACATACTTACTATTTTTCATTAGTAATCTATCCAAAATGATTAAACAAAAGAGGTATACCTTAATTGGTATACCTCTTTCAAACATAAAGTTTACATAATAATATTATTTAAGCAAATCTATATAACTTTTTGTATAACAAATTCAAATCTCTCCAACAATACGCTGTTTCTTCTACCCTTACTCTCTCTAAAAATTTCGTATCAATTTTTTCAGGGTTAAATTTTTCATAAAACTTTTTAGAAGGATTATTCGTAACAACCCAAACTAAAAGTGATTGCATATCATTGTTTATACAATCCGATAATAAAGCTTGAAATAACTTTTGTCCTATTTTCATTCCTTGATACTCTTGTAAAAGGTAGATTGCATATAATTCTCCATCACAATTATATGTACCAGTTCTTTCTACTCCCCCATCGACGAATCCAACTATGTCTCCATTTAAACTCTCTGCTACAAATCTAAATTGATGATTACCTTCTTTTTGAAAAATATCTTCCCATTGTTTTTCTCGTTTCTCATATGCTACATTATCTAGAATTTCGTCAGCAAATATCCCTTTATACGTTGTTTTCCAACTATCAACATGCACCTTTGCTATACCTGGTATATCATCCTTTATTGCTCTTCTAATATGTATTCCCATCATTTCTCCCCCTTGTTACTCATCATTATATCAATTTCATTCCTTAAAAATCCAAATAAAAAAGAGTGAATTCACTTCACTCTTTTTTATCACAATTATCTACTTTCCACTTCAACTGAAACTACTCGATCAATCTCTTTCAGGGAACTATATAACTCTGTTGTATATAAATCTTCTGGAGCTAAAATAACCATCTCCAGTTGCTGAAATGCTCCACTATCTATATCTTTAATTTTCACGCGTTTCACATGCATGCCTAAATTTTTAATTTGCTTAAATATACCATCTAACTCATGATGCTCTTTAACAGTAATTTTTATAGATAAATCCTTTTGTCTTAATGAATACGGTCCTGCAATTTTCACAAGTTGCGGAAGTACATTAATCGCTAAAATAATTAAAACCATAGCAACTGTCGCTTGTAAATAGAATCCCGCACCAATTGCGATCCCTAAAGCTGAAGCAGCCCACACCATAGAAGCTGTTGTTAATCCAGAAATAACATCATTACTTCTTCGTAAAATGACACCTGCGCCAAGAAAACCAATTCCACTAACAATTTGAGCGGCCAGTCGCATCGGATCCATATTTGTATGTCCTGGAACAGAATATACATGCACAGATTCAATTGAAACCATCGTAATTAAACAACTTGCTACAGAAATAACCATACTTGTTTTCACACCAAGTGGTTTATTCTTTAGCTGCCTATCTATCCCGATGAATAATCCTAAAAAGAGTGCTAAACCTAATTTGAGTAAAAATTCATATGACATATTCCTATTCTCCTTACTTTACAATGTTTCCCTTAGAATAACTCACTATAACTCTTTTATGATATCAATTCCAGTCTTTTCTATTCATTTAACGTAAAAAACCGAAAAAACATTTATAACGATGTTTCTCCGGCTTTTTATTACACTTTAGATTCTTCTTTATTTCTGATCTTTAATCTTAATTTCTGCACCTTTGTAGAATGCTAATTTACTGTCATTATACTCTTTTGTAAATTTGTTAAACTGCTCTTTCGACTTTTGTGCTTCCACATTTAATTCATTAACAGTTTTAACTTTTTCACCGATTTCTTTTAATTTCGTTTCTTTTACTTTTAATTTTTCATACAGTTCTTTTTCAGTTGCTAACACTTTCGTGTAATTTTCATTCATCTTTTGGAATGCATCATAACGATTCTTATACGACTCTTCTACTGCTTTTGCTTGTTTTTGTAACTTCTTATCTTCAATCTTCTCTATATTACTTTGAACAGATTTCGTTTCCTTCTGTGCTTTTTCTAGCATTTCTTTCTCACTTTTCAATACTTTTTCACGATCATCTACATTTGCAGTAGCTTGCTCTATTTTCTTCACAACTGCTTCATTATGATCTTTACCTTCTTGCAAAATTTGAGCATATAATTCTTGCCCTTGTTTCTCTAACTGCTCTAATTTTTTTGCTTCATCCACTAAAGATTTTTCTTGTGTTGCTGCTGTTTCAAAAGCTGTATATAGATTTTCTTCTGGCTTTTCACCGAAACAACCTGTTAAAAGTCCTACTGATAATGCTCCAACTACTGCTACTTTTCCATACTTCAACGTTCATTCCTCCATTACATACGGTTATCATGCCAGAAGTTCACTGGGAAGTGACTCTCTTCATGATAAGCTTCAAACTCATAACCTTTTTCTTTTAGCCCCTTTAAAATTGCTGGCACAGCAGCAACTGATTGCGGGTGAATATCATGCATTAAAATTACTTCTTGTGGTTTTGTTGCGTTTGTTAATACGTTTTGAGCAATTTGTGCTGCAGCTGCATCAACTGGCATTTTATTGTATCTCCAATCTAATGAATCAATTGTCCAATCCCATACTTTAAATCCGCCTTCTACCACTTTATTTCGAAGACCTTCATTCAATCCAGGCATCGAACCATATGGAGGACGTGTTAATTTAGGTGATTTCCCAATAATATTAGCGATTAAACCTTGATCTTCTTTCATCTCATTTACATACTCGCCATTTTTATATAACTTTGCGAAATTATGTGTCATACTATGCATGCCTACATAATGACCCTCAGCATTTTCACGTTTCACTAAATCAGGAAATTCTTTTACATTCGCTCCAATTAAAAAGAACGTCGCCTTCGCATCATGTTGTTTTAGCGTATTTAATAATTCAGCCGTATATTTCCCTGGCCCATCGTCAAATGTAAGATAAGCAACTTTTCTTTCTTTTCCATTAAAACGACTTGGTGCCGTTTTATTCATTTCAACTTTCGGCTGTTCACTTGCAAGCTGCACTACATTTTCTTGTTTCGCAACAGCTTTTGCTGGTGAAGTAATTGATTGAAACATGTAATACCCAATAGCTACTGCGGCAATCGCTATTAAAACGACTACTATTTGTTTAATTTTTAAAGCTTTTTCCATTCTATCGAATTCCTCTCCCTATTAATCTTATATATAAATCGCCCAATATAATTATACATCTATTTATTTTTATTTCACCATATAAATAGATTTTATTTGTATTATAATGGGAGTTTTATCAAAATTGTTGTTCCTATTCCTTCTTTGCTTGTAACACTAAGCACACCGCCATGAAGCTCTACCATTTTTTTAACGATAGCTAAACCAATACCTGCACCTGCAGCATGATTATTAATTTGGTAAAATGATTGCTCAATATATGGTAAATGTTCTTTAGCAATTCCAATCCCTTCGTCTCTTACCTTAATCACTGCTTGTCCTTCTATTTTAGTCGCTTCAATGTGTATTGTACTTTTTTTATGTGAATACTTAATTGCATTTTGAACAATATTCAAGAAAACTTGCTTTAACCTATTTCGATCTCCCATCAATTCAATTCGGTCTATAGTAGTAATAAATTGAATTTCCTTCTCTTCCGATTTAGGAGTTAATTGCCAAATCGTCTCCTCTAGTATATCGTACAACTGCACCTTTTGTTTATATAAATTAAAATGATTTGATTGTAATCTTGAAAAATCTAGCAATTCTTCTACTAAATGAATCAATCTATCTGTCTCACCTGAAATAATGCCCATACCTTGCTTTATTTCTTCTTCTGTTAAATGATCTACTGTTTTTAACGTCTCACTCCAACCTTTAATTCCTGTTAAAGGCGTTCGTATTTCGTGCGAAATAGAAGCAATGAATTCATTTTTCATCTGCTCAGCCTTATCTATTTTATAGGCCATATAATTTAAACTATGTGCCAATTCACCTAATTCTCCAGGATAATCTTCTTTAATTTTTTGCTTTAATGTGCCTTCTGCAATTTGTGAAGAGGCTTGAATAATGGATTCAATTGGCTCAACAAATGAATTTGCCAAACGTCTACTAATTAAGAAGGCGACTCCCGAAATAACAATACCTACAGAAATAGTAAACGTAATAATTTCAATAATCTTTTTATTTACATTTGTTAAAACAGTCGTATATTTTAAAACACCAATAGTTTGTCCTTGATGTATAAGTGGGCTTAGCACCTCTAGTTGTTTTTTATTACCTTTCGTAGTAACTTGATTATACATTTCACCTTCTAATAATGATTGTGGAATATTCACTTTACCTTCTACCTTTTCACCACTTGAAGATTGTATAACCGAGCCGTGACGATCAATTAACTGTAATTCTGTTCCTTCTAATTGAAAGCTACTAATTATGTCACCACTATATTCTTGTAATCGAATAAAGTATAGTGAATTGTATTCTGAAAAAAAACGTGTACTCGTTTTCGCATGAGACTCTATATATTGCACAATACCATTATAATAGTATCGATAAATTGAGACTGAAAATACAACTTCAAATAATACAAGCATAAGTGTAATGACCGTCATAAAATATAAAGTCACTTTCCGTTTCATCTCATACTTTCCTTCCACACATATCCTTTTCCCCACACCGTAAGAATAAATTCAGGTTCTGATGGATTACATTCTATCTTTTGACGTAACCGTCTCATATTTACATCTACTACTTTCGTCTCACCTACGTAATTGGTTCCCCAAATCATATTTAAAATTTCATCACGCGAAACTGGCTTTGAAGCCTGATTCATTAAATACTGTAATATCATATACTCTGTAGGTGTTAAATCGACTAATTGTCCATCTTTATACAATCTTTCTTCTATAATATTTAACGAAAATGGACCTGACGTAACAATATTCGTTTTTTCTTCATGTACTTCTATTCTTCTTAATAAAGACTGTATACGTGCAGTTAATACTACTGGACTAAACGGTTTTGCAATATAATCATCTGCACCTATTCCTAGTCCTTGCACCTTATCTTCATCTTGTACACGTGCGGTTAACATAATAATACCCATTTTTTTATTTTCTTTCCTGATAGCCTTACAAACTTCTAAACCATCAATCCCCGGTAACATTACATCCAGCAGTGCTATATCAACAGTTTGCTCACTCAAAATCTGTAATGCTTCTTCTCCAGTAGTAGCTTCTATTACATAAAATCCAGCACGTTTTAAATTTAAAACAATAAAGCTACGGATCGTTAATTCATCTTCTAAAACTAAAATTTTTGACATAATTCCCACCTCCTACTCTTGTTGATAATCCGCTAGCGGTTTTATATATGCTTTCACTTTTTCAAATTCCGATTGCTTCGGTACTGCATATACGTGAGAAGCCGTTTTAATTGCTGCGCTGTAGCCTTTTATATTGAACCATTCTTTCCGCTTAAAAATATGAACTTCAAGCCATATTTTATTTGTTCTTGTATCCAAAAACTTTTGAGAATTTGATTCTTTTTGCTGATCTGGTATTGTAATTTTCCCTATTAACTCTTTAGGAATTTTCACATAATACCCTTTTTCTATATCTATATATCGTTCTTCAATTGGTTTAATTCCAGATTCACTCCACTGTATGTAACGTTCAAAAAGCGGACTATCACCATGTGATTTATCCTCCCAACCTTTTGGACGTACAGTACGAACAAATTCAATAATGTCGTCTTCATTAACATCTTTACTTTCTACAACATATTCATTAAATAAATCTTCTTTCCCACCTATAGGTAATACTTCATAATGATCCTGATCAAATTTTGCTACATAAGTTATACCTGAATGAGCGCCAACTCCTGCATCAATTACTACCGCCTTTAGTGATTTAGATATACGCCCCATTTGTATTCTTTGAATACTATTTATAAATGGATCGTATGACACTTCAGATAAAGTCTTAAATTGTTCCATGAACTCAACTGTCAGCTTCTCATCTTTTTCAAATGTAACAAGGCTTATATCTTTCAGTCCATTTTCATTTAGATCCTCTATGAATAACTTCGTATAACTTCGATTATATATTTCCTTCATCTCTTCATTTTCTTCCGAAAAAACATACATAACATGTTCTAACGATTCACGATTTACAGAGATTCCGATTAACAACTCTCTCTTCCCGTTCCCTGTAAAATCACCGACTTCAACGATATCTACATCTCCACCATCAAATTTATGTGTGGACTTTATTCTCCAGCCATTTCCGATTTCTTCATATACGGCTAAATATACGCTATGATCTTCATTCGGCAATTTATAAAATAAGATGGCTTCTTTCTTATTATCTTGTTTAAAATTCATTGACCAAATCATCTGTTTATCTTTGTTAGACATTGGAGTAAGTAAGCGATAATTAACAGGTAAATCTTTATCAATTTGTTCCTTTAATTCATTAATCCATTTTTCATTTGTAGGAGCTTCCATTAGACTTGTTGGAGCTTCAGACATTTTACATCCAGTCAATATAAAGATAATTCCCATCATGCTTAACCATTTCTGCATATGATATCTTTCCTTACCACAAATTTTGAATATGTCCTTTTACTTTTTTACCTATCCATTATACTCATACATATGAGTATAATTTTTCTAAACTAAAAAATCGTTACAGAAAAGTTACAAATACATTCCAAAAAAAAAGATTGGCAAAAGCCAATCTTTTTTTATTATTCGTTTCGGACTGATTTTGGCGTTACACCTAAATGATCATTTAATTTTTTTGAAATATCTTTTACATTTTTTTCATTTGGAATGTAATAATAAATACCACCGATACGTTTATCTGTACCTTCTATTTGCATTTTTTCCATTTCCAAATTAGATCCTGCCATATTTTTTGTAATGGCCAGCATATCGTCAAATGTTAAGTTCGTTTTCATATTTTTATCAACCGCATCCAGTAAAGAGCCCATTTTGCTAATTGATTGAACAGACATCGCTTTTTTAGCAATTGCTTCTATTACAAGTTGCTGTCTCTGTCCACGCATTGCGTCACTATCAATTTTACGCGTTCTTGCAAGTGCAAGAGCTTGTTCTCCATTTAAATGTTGGTAACCTTTTTCTAAATGGATCATACCAGCTTGGTCTTTACTATCTTGTTCAGTGAAAGTAACTGGTACATCAATATCAATACCACCAATTGAATCGACAATTTGTACGAATGATTCAAAGTTAAACTTCACATAATAATCAACAGGTACATTCAAAAATCTTTCCACCGTATCGCGTGTGCTTTCTACGCCACCAAATACGTGAGCATGAGTAATTTTATCTAATTTTTTTCTAGTTGGAATGTAAACACGTGAATCACGTGGAATACTTACTAGCTTAACAGACTTATCATCTTTATTAATTGTTGCTAATAAAAGTGCATCTGTTCGAACTGCTTCGCCATATTGGCTTTTTCTCATTTCACTTCCATCTACACCCATGATTAATATTGAAATATTATCCTTTAAAGGTTCGACTTCTTTATCACGCTTTGATGACTTATCAATTTTTGCATACGCATCATTTACAACAGCTTTTGCTTTATTATATATAAACGAACCATATCCTACTCCTCCAAAAATAAGTAGGAAAAATGGAATTAATATGAACCATTTTATTGACTTTCTTTTAGAACGCTTTTTATTACTTCTCGTATTTTGTTCTAATTCAGAGCTCATACCCATTCGCCTCTCTTTCTCTTTACCAAGTATAATGTAAGTCTATTTATCTTCATATTGAATTTCCTTTCACTAACCTTACAATTTTGTAAGGTTACTACTTAAACCCAATACGTATTCCATTTCACATTATACTCTCGTACTTATTTTTGGCAAGTCACTATTTACCAATTTCAAAAATTTAGCACTTCGCAACATGCGGATTTACAAATTTATTAACTCTTTCATTTTAAATTAGAATGTCTTTTTCCTAACAAACGATATGAATAAAGAATCCAGCTAATTATAAAATCTCTATGAATACAGTATATTTAACTTTATTATTTCTCAAACGGCGTATACACACTTTTCTTCCCCTGATTATCAATGTAAGCCGACTTTGCTTTTATTTTCGTTTTTTCTATTTCCATGTCTTCATTTGAGAAGTTCACAATGATTTTAATATCTTTTCCATAAGAAATAGATTGTACTAGCTTATCTTCTGACAAATACGCAAAATTCGTCATCTCTTCTTTTACTGCTTTTTCATGAACTTCATTCCAAACTTTTAGATGCTCTGTAATTTCTTTTTTATGCTTATCCCACTCTACTTCATCTAAATGGTACAACGGAGGAACATTATACAATAATTCAGACAGCATTCGATTTCCAACTTCATCTTTTACCTTTAAACTTCCCCATTCCCAATGATGCGTTGTAATAACGGAATCATTGTATACTAATTTATATAATGGTACCGAATATACTGGGTTTAAATATACTTGTTTATATTCTTCTTTCAATGGTACTTGTTTTGCATATTTTTCAGGCACATTTTGATTTGGTGACCAATATCCACCGACATAATACGGACTTGTTTTATTTTTCCGCATATCTTCATCGTCCCATTTAATAACAGGTGTTTCAATCCCGTGTGCAAATGCAATCGTACTACTAGCAAAATCATTTCCGCCTTCAGAACCAACGACCATATCCTTTTCTTGCGCAATGTAGTCCATTCGTTTTAAACGTGCTTTTAAATCTTGCTCTTGCGTCGTTATATGTTTCGCTGAATAGTCATCGTAAATTTCACCTGTCGCATCACAATCAATAAACCATGAATTATATTTAGGACCATTTTGTAATATATCATTCATGCGTTCCTTTACACTAGGCAGCGATAAAGTCGGGTTTAATTTGCGACCTCTACCTAAAAAGCCTTGCACCTTTTCTCCGTTTTTCTTCGTTACAGTAGCCTCTTCGTATAATGATGGGTCATTAAAGGATGCTGTGTTCCAATTTTTATCACTTTTTTCGTGAATGGAATGATACGAATCATACGGACCAACTAAATACCCCATTTCCTTAGCTTTTGTCACGAAATTAGGTTGCATAAATCCTTGTTCCCAGTTCGGCAGACCAATCCATGCTTTTTCTATTCCTGCCTCTTTCATTTCCTTTAGTATGTCCGTTCCATCTGCATTACCCCATTTACTTACCTCTTCAACCGCATCACCAAGTAGCGACTTTAATAAATGCTTATTTAAGCTATACAATTCTGTATTCGTTAAGTGACCTACACCTTTCTTTAATAGCACACTAGCTTCCTGATTAACGTTTTGAAAAATATCCTCTTTATAAAATTCCTTCATAGATAACACTTCGTTTATATAACGTAAAATAACATTTTTTTGATACTTATCAATAAAATCTTGTTTACTTACTTGATCTAATACATTCAGTTCCCCAGGCTCTGAACTATTCTTTTGAATAAGTTCTTTTATATGACTAAACAGCGGGCTATTTATTTGCTCTCTTAGTTTTGACCAATTTATATTACTTTCTGATAAACCATTTTGATTCCAAAAATAAAAATGCGCCGCTCCATATAACTTTTCGATTTCTTTATTTTTTCTAGCCTTTTCTTGTAATGTTTTAAATTCACCTTTTTGAACAATATCATCCTTATACAGTTTAGTAATGCTTACCGCATCATTATTTGTCACATATAATTGAAATCCATATGTTTTATTTTTATTTATGCTCGGAAATTCATGTGTAAAATCAAATCCTATTTTCGGATCCGAATGAAATTTCAATTCATTATTAAACATATTCTTTGCAATATATACAATTGAATATTTCGAACCATTTAATGCGAAAAACTTCATAGAAAATGATTCAGCAAATGAATATGCATCATCCTTTAAAAACTTCTTCCAATTCTCATCATTGCTCGGAATTTGCTTACCCTCCCATAACGGAAGTGTATAATTTTCAGCTTCTACTTTCGGCCATGTAAAGCTTTCTGCACCAGTCGATTCCACTTCAATGTTTAAGTGGTCTTTTTTCTTTTCTAATTTTATTTTTACTTTTTGATCTGGATATTCCCACGATGTACGATCCTTTTCTTTTTTTACATTCGATACCTTCATTTTCGGTAGGGGTTGTGATGCCTGTTCCTTTACCCCCTCATGTTCTACAGTTAATGTGAATGTTTCTGGATTTACATCATAAGTAAAATCTTTATACGTCGCTTTCTTTATTTTAGACTCTTGTACAGCATTACTACCTTTTACGTCACAACCGACTAAAGTCGAAAACGACATAGTTGTAAGAAGACATATCGCTATCATTTTTTTCATCCTCTGCACCTCCACCAATGAATATACAGGTGCTTTGTTACAGGAATGTGGCAAAAAATAATAGAGCTAGCATTTTGCTAGCTCTATTTGGAGTATTAAAAGTTGATATGAACAACTATAACCTGCTTAGAAGATATGTAATACAGTAACTGCGTTTTTTTCTCAATAATTATGAAACTAAGCAAATCAAAATTTTAACAAGCATTCTTCAACTGAAAAAATAAGTGTATACAATGTATCCTAAAAATAGTACTAAAATGATTATTCCTGTGCCTTTCCAATTCATACCGCCTGCTATATCAACTGGACTACCTGTTTCCGCTCTATTGAGTCCGTCACGTAAAGAACCCGTAGGATTACTTTTTAATTCACTTTGTCTCATACGCTCTCTTTTTTCTTCTGGTGACTCTTTATTCATGTAATCACCTCCAAAATGAATGCACTCTTTACTTACATTATTCAAAATCAACATTTGTTTTATATTTTCTTCCGAAAAAACCTAATTTAAAATAGGTTTGCAACGTAAAGAAAGCTAGCCATGCCAGCTTTCTTTACGATCCAATATGCTCTTCCTTATTTACAATAATACCTTTATGGTCGATTTCAAGCTCACATACTTTCATATCTGTAAATACTCTCGCTAACTGCCCAGCGATTTCTTGACGTTTCTCATATGGTGCTAATATAAAAATAGATGGTCCCGCACCGCTAAGTGCTGTGCCGTACGCACCAAATTCTTTTGCGCATTTACGAATAGATGGTAATAACGGTACGAGTTCTAAACGATATGGCTCGTGAAAATGGTCTCTCTCCATCATTTCACCTACAACTTCCCATCGCTTTTGACATAATGCAGCTACTAATACGTTACTTATCGCACTCGCTTTAACTGCCTCATGAAACGGAAACATCTTTGGTAATACAGATCGACTTTCATCTGTATTTAATTCTTCATTCGGAATGAGAGAAACTACACCTAATTCCTTGCTCTCAATTCTTACGACGGAAACATCCTTTCCATCAAGTGCTCCAATTACAGTTCCACCTAATATAGAAGCAGCAACATTATCAGGATGTCCTTCAAAATTTGTAGCAATTTGAACTTTTTGATCAGCAGTTAAGTTCAAATTGCCTAGTTGATTCGCAAGCTCTATCCCAGCTACAATCGCTGATGCACTACTTCCTAGCCCTCTCGTTAATGGGATATTACTAGTAACTTCTATTATATGGGGTGATATAGAAGGACATACTTTACATGCCGTGCTAACGATTAAATTTTTATCGTCTGCTGGAATTGATTCTTCAAAGGAATGGATTACTTGCCATTTATCAGCTTTTTCTTTAACCACCACATCTAAATACAATGACAAAGCTATTCCAACTGAATCAAATCCAGGACCAACATTCGCCGTACTAGCAGGGACACGAACGCTAAATGGTATCACGACATAATCACCCCTTTAATATGATCTTTAATTTGTTCTATATCATTTGACACATTTGCGATGTCTAGTTGATTTGAAGAAATAGCGATATCAGGATCCTTCAAACCATTTCCAGTTAATACTGCAACAACTGTTTCTCCCTTTTTGATTTTTCCAGATTCAACATGTTTAATTACGCCGGCTAATGAAGCATTTGATCCTGGTTCAGCGAAAACTCCTTCAGTTTTTGCTAATAACCTATACGCATGTAAAATTTCTTCATCTGATACCATATCTATTTCACCACGAGACTGCTCGGCAGCCTCTACTGCATACGACCAACTTGCTGGGTTACCGATGCGAATCGCTGTTGCAATTGTTTCAGGTTCTTCAATTACATGCCCTTTTACAATTGCAGCTGCTCCTTCCGCTTCAAAACCATGGATTCTTGGCTTCTTATAACCTTTTTCTTTCTCATATTCACAGAAACCTTTCCAATATGCTGTAATATTTCCTGCGTTCCCAACAGGGATAGCTAGAACATCTGGTGCATTTTGCAATTGGTCACAAATTTCAAATGCTGCCGTTTTTTGCCCTTCAATTCGATAAGGATTCACTGAATTTACTAACGTAATCGGCTCTTCTGCAGCAATATTTCTTACAGCCTTAAGTGCATCATCGAAATTCCCTTCTATTGAAATAATTTCAGCTCCATAAGCGACCGCTTGCGCTAATTTTCCATGTGCAATCTTTCCTTCTGGTATTACGATAATACATTTCATCCCAAGACGTGCCGCATATGCTGCAGCTGATGCTGATGTATTACCTGTTGATGCACAAATGATTGCTTCTGAACCTTCTTCTTTCGCCTTAGCAACTGCCATGACCATACCACGATCTTTAAAAGAACCTGTCGGATTCGCTCCTTCGTACTTACCGTATAGCTGAATCCCTAATTGTTTTGATATATTTAATAATGGAATAAGTGGCGTGTTTCCTTCCATTAAGCTGACATCAGGTGTATTTTCATTCACTGGTAAATAAGACGCATACTGTTTTAATAGTCCTTTATACATATTGTTTTTCCTCCTCAATAATGTAGTAACTATTTATTTCACTTGCGACAGCTTCTATCGCTTCTAAAACTCGTTCAAATTGATACTTGGAAGTTCGATGTGTCACAACAACGACTTCTGCCAGTTCACGGTTTAAAGGTAATTGAATAACCTCTTTTAAACTTACAGAATAATTAACGAAACATTCTGTTATTTTTTGTAACATCCCAGGCTCATCTCGTAATGAAATACGTAAGAAATATTTCGAAACTACTTCTTCATCACCTTGTAATTCATAAGGAACTGGTTCTTTTAACGCACTTTTATTTTTCGGAACTTGATTCATATTTTTAACGATTGAAATAATATCACTTACTACAGCAGAACCAGTCGGTAACTTCCCAGCTCCGGGTCCATAAAACATTACTTCTCCTACCGCTTGGCCATGGACATACACCGCATTAAATTCATTATTCACATTTGATAATGGATGCTGGCTCGGTAAAAGCGTCGGTTCTACACTTAAATGAATGGCTGGTCCTTGTTTTTCAGCCTTACCAATTAACTTCATAGTAAATCCTAACTTTTCAGCCATTTGTAAATCTTCTTTTTCGACCTTTCGAATCCCTCTTACTTGCACATCATCTAATGAAACATTCATCGAAAAACCTAAGTTTGCAAGAATTGCTACTTTTCTTGCCGCATCTAGTCCATCTACATCTGCTGTCGGATCCGATTCTGCAAAGCCTAATTTTTGTGCTTCCTGTAAAGCCTCTTCATAAGACCATCCATTTTGACTCATTTTTGTTAACATATAATTTGTTGTACCATTTACAATTCCCATTATTTTTTCAATTTGATCTGATGCTAGCCCATCAGTTAGTCCTCTTAACACTGGAATACCGCCCGCTACACTCGCTTCGTAACATAAATCACAATCATTATCGTTCGCCAGTTGAAGAAGCTCTGCACCATATACAGCCATTAAATCTTTATTTGCTGTTACGACATGCTTTTTATTTCGTAAAGCCTTAACAATATGCTGCTTTGCTTCTTCAATTCCACCCATTACCTCTACTACAATATCAATATTTGAATCATTTAGAACTTCATCTGCATGACTTGTTACTGCAATTCCATCAATACAAACATCGCGTTCTTTTTCCAAATCACGTACAACGACTGTTTTCACTTTCACTTCGTATCCTGTATCAAGTGCGATTTTTTTATAATGTTCTTTCAAAATATGAACAACACCACTTCCGACCGTACCTAAACCTAATACCCCAACATTTATAACGTTATTCATCTTCTAATCTCCTCCTAAAAGTTTAATTGTTACATCTATAAATCACCTTACTCTGCTTTTTTGTCATGCAGGTGGTGGTTATTTCCGTACTTATAAATCGTTTCATATTACCGCACCTCCTCGTATGATTAAGTTAG
The DNA here is from genome assembly GCF_022663635.1 of Bacillus cereus group sp. BfR-BA-01356. Classification (NCBI taxonomy): domain Bacteria; kingdom Bacillati; phylum Bacillota; class Bacilli; order Caryophanales; family Bacillaceae; genus Bacillus; species Bacillus cereus group sp. BfR-BA-01356. The sequence continues at coordinate 29,736 of NZ_JAKUFX010000071.1, forward strand.
GTTTTTTAGGGACGGGATGTACCTATAAACCCAAGAGTATCTATTTTTATGAGATACTCTTGGGTTTATAGATAGAGTGTTGCCGACCACCTCCTTGAATCTTTGTATTCGGTTGAAAGAATGGTACCTCTGTCTAATAAGTAGTTTACGAATGAGTTGGATGTTGATGACCATTGGTC
>NZ_JAKUFX010000072.1:0-29118 GCF_022663635.1 Bacillus cereus group sp. BfR-BA-01356
TTATCTAGAAATATCTTGAGACGTCCAAGTATTTTCTTTATTACTGGACTCTTATTAGAGAGTAAAACTAAGCCTGAGATAGGGCTTAAATATTAATATACGAGGGGGATTTACGTGTATGGAGGTAACATTTACAGTAAGTAAGTGGGATGAAAAACCAATCGATGATAATAAAAAAGATTTCCCTATTAATATTGCTCATGTTGAATATGATATCGATGGGGAATTACAAGGAAAAGCTTTTGTTGAATACTTATTATATTATTTGGACTCAAATATAAATGATGGTCACTTGGCTACTGCTAAAATTTCTGGTTTTTTACACTTTGAAGGAATTTATAAGGGGCAACAAGGGACATTTACAGCTATAGAGCAAGGAATATTTGATAAAGGAAATTTAGATTCCCCAGGAACAATTATTAAAGCTACCGGTAACTTAGAAAACCTGAGAGGATCCTATAATTATCAGTTTACAGGTCAAACTAGTAAACTAATTTTAGAGTTTGAATTTCAGCAAAATACCTTATAATTTAGTGGAAAGGACATTTCTTGTAATACTAGGAATGTCCTTTTTGTTGACGAGTTTATCCATCACCTATTTTCTAATAGTTAAGAAAAGAACAGAGTATATTACATAACGTCTTATTATCAGTATTCAACGATACATCAAATTTTCGTTATGAGGGGAATTAAAACTCTAAGCCTGAGAGGCAGCGGGGGCCCACTTATTCATTACTTTTCCTACCAATCAAAGAATAATGCCTGAAAAGCTCCCCTGCATTACTTCTTTTCCAAGTTGATTCATACATATAAACATTTTAATTATCTTTGGACGTTTTTTCATCAGGTTCTAATTGTTCAATGGTTACGTCACAACGAATGGTTACTATTAATTGGTGACTTTCTATTAAATGAAAATCGCCTCTTATAGAGCGCAGTTTTACTTATGTTCATTCTTATGCAAATTCTGAAGCATATTCTTCGTATGTCTTTAATGTATTAAGCAATCGAGCTGATTCAATCATGATTTCGTTCGATGAATCAGTTACACAAATGACAATAAATCGATTATCATCTCTATCTCCAAACAACCCTTCTGATTCAAGTTCCATTAACACATTTAACGTTTCTTTCAACAGTGTATGTACTCGTATGTTAAAGTCATCTTCGACGATATTATGATATTTCTTAATAATTTTGTTCACTTCATCAAACATTCCAAAATCGTCCCATTCGCTCCACTCAACAGCTCCGTATCTATAATAATTGTATAAAGGGTCCGATTTATTAACTTTGATTAGTCTTTCTTTATTTGCCACTGGTCCAATGCTATTGACACAATCGTCTGTTAATATGGAGTACCCGTATATTGTGTCAACACCGCATCTTGTTAAAAGTTCGTTATAATGACAACGAATTGCATTTTTCAATTCAACATAAAAACTTTTTTGCAGCTGCATTTTCATCGTATTTCCTCCATTTTTTGTAGCGACCTGTTGTTACATATTTCAATCTTAACATTAAAATCAACATTAAACGTTTACTGAGCCAAAATAAGAAAAACCGAAACTAAAATCATTTCGGTTTTTCAAAACTATAGAAATCAATATTTACTTTAAAGAATGAACAAACAACCCACTACGCAGTTTCGGTTCAAACCACGTTGATTTCGGCGGCATGACTTCTCCGGCATCTGCGATTGCTAATAAATCTTCCATAGATGTCGGATATAATGCGAATGCTGCTTTGTATTCGCCGCTGTTCACAAGGCGTTCTAGTTCTTCTAGCCCCCGTATTCCGCCAACAAAATCAATGCGTGAATCAGAACGCGGATCATGTATTTCAAGTACTTGGCTTAATAAATGATCTTGCAGGATAGATACATCTAAACCTCTAACAAGATCATTCGCATCAAATGTTTCTTCTTTCACAGTAAGCTTATACCACTTCTCATTTACATACATACCAAATGTTTTTGGCTCATTTGGTTTATACGGAGAAACAGGTGCTTCTTCTACATAAAAGTACTGCGTAATTTGATTTAAAAACTGTTCCTCTGATAAGCCATTTAAATCTTTCACAACTCGGTTATAGTCCCAAATCGATAATTCATCATGAGGGAATAGAACCGATAAGAAGAAATTAAATTCCTCTTCTCCTGTGTAATTTGGATATTGTTCTCTTCGCATAAGTCCTACTTTTGCAGCTGATGCAGAACGGTGATGCCCATCTGCAATATAAAGATTAGAAATATCTTCAAATGCGTTTACTAAAGCCGTAATTACATCTCCATCTGCAATCTTCCACGCAACATGCTTAACACCGTCTTCTGCTGTAAATGTATAAATTGGCGCATGCTCTTCTTTCCAGCTTCTAATTAAATGCTTTACTTCATCTTTTGTACGGTACGTTAAAAAGATCGGACCTGTATTGGCGTCACACACATCTACGTGGCGAATACGATCTAGCTCTTTTTCATGACGTGTTCTTTCATGTTTTTTAATTGTATCATCTTCATACTCATCAATAGATGTACAAACAACAAGACCTGACTGCATTCTTCCTTGCATCGTCAGTTCATAAATATATAGCGCTGGCTCTTCATCTTGTATGAACACTTCTTCTCGTATAAATTGCTTTAAATTGTCACCCGCTTTTTCATACACGCGATCATCATACGGTGACAGTTCAGGATCTAAATCAATTTCTGCTTTATCAACATGCAAGAAAGAATATGGATTCCCTTTTACAACTTCCCTTGCCTCTTCACTATTTAATACGTCATACGGTAAAGCTGCCACTTGTGCCGCTTTTTCCTCTACTGGACGAATGGCCCGAAACGGTCGTATTTTTGCCACATTCCTCTCTCCTTTACACAATCATTCGAACGGCTACAACACCTGTAATTTTGCTTATATTTTCTACAATATTCTCTTTTATTATATCATCAATTCCGTTATCGATATCAATCATTGTGTATGCCCAAGAATGTTTACTACGATTAATCATATCGGCAATATTAATATGATGTTCCGCTAAGCATCCTGTAATTTGCCCTACCATATTCGGGACGTTTTGATGCATAATTGTAATTCGTTTCTTTCCGATATACGGCAATTCTACGTTTGGATAGTTTACTGAATTACGAATATTTCCTGTCTCTAAATATTCACGTAATTGACGTGCTGCCATTACTGCACAATTTTCTTCTGATTCAGACGTAGATGCGCCAAGGTGAGGCGTCGCTGTTACATTTTTCATCTTTATTACATTTTCATTTGGGAAGTCCGTTACGTAATGTGTAATAATATCTTCTTCTAATGCCTTTTGAAGAACCTTTTCATCTACAAGTTCTCCTCTAGAGAAATTAAATAGACGCATCCCTCTTTTCATCTTCTCTACAGCGTGTTCCCCAATAATCCCCTTCGTTTGATTCGTAAGAGGAATATGCAGTGTAATATAATCACACGTTGCAAAAATTTCATCAAGGCTAAATGCTCTTTGCACATGTGTAGAAAGACGCCAAGCTGTTTCAACTGAAATATAAGGATCATATCCGATAACATCCATCCCTAACGCTAACGCATCGTTCGCAACTAAAGCACCGATTGCGCCAAGTCCGATAACACCTAGACGTTTCCCTGCAATTTCTGATCCAACAAATTGTTTTTTTCCTGATTCAACAAGCTGTGGTACTTCTTCACCCTCTAAGTTTTTCGTCCAACTTACACCATTAATAATGTTACGTGAAGACATAATAAGACTGGCAATAATGAGTTCCTTTACAGCGTTTGCATTTGCCCCCGGCGTGTTAAATACTACAATTCCTTTTTCTGTACATCGCTCGACAGGAATATTATTTACACCAGCGCCAGCTCTTGCAATCGCCTTTAAGTCTTTTGAAAACTCTTCTTGATGTAAAGAGTAGCTACGAAGCAAAATTCCATCTGGATGATTGATTCTATCTCCTACTTCATAACGTTCTTCAGTAAAAACTTGCAAACCTTTTTCTGCAATTTGATTTAACGTTTGAACACGAAACATATCCCCATCTCCCTATCTATTCTCAAGCTCAAATTCCTTCATATAATTTACTAATTGCTGTACGCCTTGTACTGGCATCGCATTGTAAATACTAGCGCGCATACCACCGACTGATCGATGTCCTTTTAACGTAACAAGGCCGCGTTCCTTCGCTTTTTGTAAAAACTCATTGTTAAGTTCTTCTGACGGTGTTGTAAACGGAATGTTCATAAGTGATCGATACGCAGGATCAACTGGTGAAGTAAACAATTTAGATTCATCTAAAAAATGATAAATAAGTGAAGATTTCATTCTATTTTGTTCTTCAATCGCAGATACTCCGCCTTGCTCTTTCAACCACTCTAGTACAAGTTTTGTTACGTAAATACTAAAGGATGGCGGTGTATTATATAAGGAGTTATTTTTACTGTAAGTTTCATAATTTAACATTGTCGGACAAGAGCGATCTGCTCCCCCGATTAAATCTCTTTTTATAATCGCAATTGTTAAGCCCGCAGGTCCTAAATTCTTTTGCGCCCCCGCATATATAAGACCAAACTTCGAAACATCATATTGTTCTGACAAAATATTTGAAGACATATCCGCAACGAGCGGCACTCTTTCTACATGTGGAATTCCCACATATTTTGTCCCTTCAATTGTATTATTCGTTGTAATATGTACATAATCTAGTTTTTCATCGCTTAGTAAACCGTCCAGTTTAGGAATCGTAGTAAACTTCTCTTGCTCGGAAGAAGCAATCACTTGTACTTCCCCAACTTTTTCGGCTTCTTGCAGTGCCTTTTTAGACCATGAGCCAGTTAGTACGTATCCAGCTTTTTTATACGTATTCATTAAGTTCAGTGGTATCATAGAGAATTGTAATGACGCACCGCCTTGTAAAAATAAAACTTCATACTCATCAGGGATGCTCATTAATTCACGAAGTAAGTTACTCGCTTCCTCTATAATACTTTGAAAATAAGAAGATCGATGACTCATTTCCATAATAGACATGCCTGTCCCGTTATAATTTAATAGCTCCTTTTGCACTTTCTCTAAAACTGGCAAAGGGAGTATTGATGGTCCTGCTGAAAAATTATAGACTCTCTCCATTACCTTCATAACCTCCCTATTTTTTATTTGGATATTTTTAAACTTTCTGAATTATAACCTAAAATATAATATACGGTCAATTTGTTTTCTATTATTAGGGCGCAAGACGCGATGGAATCGCTTGCAAGTGCAGACTTTTTTATGGACATATAAAAAAGTGTTAAGTACATAATCGTACTTAACACTCTAATAATGAAAGAATAATAGCTAGTCGTTCGTAAAGAACCGATCAAAAATTTGATAAATAGCAGAAAGACCAATGAGCCAATAAATAGTGTCCACAAGCGCCGGCATAGAACCAAACCATTTCTCAACTACATTGTAATCTAACGCTACCAATAACCAATTCAAACCGCCAAGAATCACCAATATTACTGTAAGGTAAGACAAAAATTTCATTATGATTGCCCCCTAGGTGATAAGATGGTGAAAGGCCTTTCACTAGAAATATATGTAGTAAACTTTAAAACTTACCTATTTTATAAAAATTATTTTCGGTACCACCCGCTAATAACTGCCTCTGCTTCTTTACTATGTATTTGATACGCATGTGTACTATCATTAGAGCCAATAAACCAAATTGAAAAACCTTTAAAATATGGTTTCGGTTCTAATACATCTCGGTAAGCACGCCATCCATTTAATTGTACATCTTTCGAAAACACATTTGAAACATCTGGATTCCATGGATTTTGTAATCCAAGTTCACGTGCTGGAACGTTAAATCCACCGAAGTAAACTGGCTTTCCTGTTGCATTATGTAATTGTTCCAATTGCTGAACAACATTTTGCCCACGATTATATACTGTTGTCGCAAATAAACTTTGCTTCACTTCTTCATATGTTGGATTTCTTTTTCCTGAAACTTCAAACCAACTGTCTATGCTAACAATATCCACCTTTTTTAAATACGGGCGATTGATTTTCTCTTCAAACTTCGCTTCATAAGAAGGGTCCCAGCTTGCTGTTAACCACCAGTTCATTTGATACAAAACATTTCCTTTATACTGATTACGAACAAAATCAATTGTATCGCTCCAGTATCCTTCTGCATACTCCATATTCACGAAATTAGAAGCAATCTTTAGTCCATACACATTGTATTTACTTGTAATGGAATTAAAAATATCTTGCAGAATAACCGTCTTCCAATTCCAGAAGAAATCATTAATGTTACTTGGGTTCCATTCTGTCTCTCCAACATTCCCCTGCTGAATATACGGGAACGGTTCCACTATAACTTGAATATTACGCTTTAATAATTCTTGAATTAAAATAATAGCTTGTTGCTTTTGCGCTTGATTAATTACCATGTTAGTAGAAGTCACATTTGGGATATCTACTTGAATCGGTACATTTACTGTATTTAAATTTAAGCGCTCCACATCCGCTAATACTTTCGCTACATTTCCAACTTCCCATACTGTTACGTTTCCTGATTTGATTTTTCCAGATTGAACAGTATTTACATCTGCCTGTACATTTCCTTGAAAACAAAAAGAAAACAACATAATAAACACTCCTAAAAAACTTATTAAACTCTTATTTTTCTTCACAACTTTCCCCCTATAATTTTTGGCTTTCTTGATTATTTTATACAACGTTTCACATTTATTCCAGAAAAAAATGAAGTGCCGTTCAACTATATTCATATAAATCTTCTAAAAATAGTAGGAAAAATAAAAAAGGAGCAGATTTCCGCCCCTTTTTATCCTTTTACGATTGAAATTATTGAATCCCTTCTGGTAACTTAATTGAATCAAACTTTTCATATGAATCAATCTTTATACTCACAACTGCATCCAATTTTTCCTTATCTGTACTAGCTTTTTTATCTGAGTTACTTTCACTCACTTTTATAGTTGTTCGCATCTCTTCAAATTTATAATCTTTTGTTATTATATATTCAATGTTAAACGCATCCATATTAAATCCTTCCGTTAATTTTTTCATATCTCCATTGATTTTTTGTAACGTATCTACCGCTTCTTTTCCCTTTAATTCAAGTGTAAGTTTATATGTGTCTCCATCTTTCTTTGCCTTCATTTTCTTAGCCAAAGCTTCTGGTAAATCTAACTCATTAAGTAAATTTTTACTGACCATTACATCATTTACATTAAATTGATCATTAGGTATCGTAACTAACTCTCCTGTATTAGGGTTTTTCACTTGAGCAGCGACCTTTCCATCTACTTCATACGTTACAATATCTGTACCACTTATTTTCATTTCAGCTCTAGAATTCTTCAGTTTCGGCTCCATCTGTATTTTCATTTTAATTTCTTCTGATTGGCCGCTCCCCTTCATTGACATAAGAGATGTCAATGTAAGATATTCCTCTTGTTTTAATCCGTCAGCTGCTTTTTTAAAAATATCTTTCGCTACTAACTCTTTTTCTTTTTTTACAGATACTGTTTTAGGTCCACTTGTTTTTTCACTGCTACAACCAGTTGTTAAACCTACTATTAGCGCCAAACTAGATATTACAACCATTTTCTTCATACTGATTCTCTCCATTTCCCACTTAAAAATATTTTCATCCCATGTATAGTAAATCAACTGAAATAAATATATATACAATAATTATTTAACCTCTAAACGAAACCAGTTATTCAATCCGTATACTAACGTAACTAAAGCTCCTATCACACCAAAAACAACAATATTTATACCAATTGACGAACCGAATAAAACAACTATCATTGACACTATTAGTAATAGCATGGCAATACTATTTATCTTAATTTCTACTACATCGCCATCCTTTACTTTCTTTTCTTTACTTCCAAAAAAGAATTGTTTTACTTTAATATTCGCTTCATCTAATTCAAAAGGAAGCGTATATTCTTCGTTATTCTCAAGTTTCATTACTACTTCGTTATCTACCTTTACAGCAACTCTTGCTGCTCCGCCCATCATCCCTGTTGCCCTTATTACTTTAACGCTCATATTAAATCCCCCTATTCGATTTCACTGCAACTATTAAGAAATTTTCCTTGTTGTACACTACTTCATCCTCCGTTTAATAAACATAATATTCCAAAAGGTATTATAACAAGTCTCTGTATAATATTTTGTCAAAACTTGTCGCTTCTTTACAAAAAGGATATTTTATCCATTATCATAATAAAGAGACTCTTACAATCGTAAGAGTCTCTTGTATAAAGCAAAACTTTCATTAGCCGAAGGAGTATTACCTCATAAAGCTGGGCCATCTGCAAATAAGAACTTACTATCACTTCGGCTGCAAAGTTAATACCTTCCCCTCTATCCCCTCCGTATTCAATGTAGTCGTATGATACGTGCCATTTACCCAATCATCTATTTGATCATGATACCAATCGCTTCTAAAATGGCCCGACTGTCCTGGCCCTACGATATGATAACCGTTTGACATATCTTTCGTATCAATAATGAATCTCCAAGACGCCCCGTGATTTACAATGCCGTTTTCGCCGTAACTCGCTGCTTGCACGGTAACTTGGCTCCCACCAATTGGAACTGGCTTCTCACGATTAAAAGCGAGTAATGCTAACATACTCGATGATTTCGAAATGGGATGTGTAAAAGCGAGTTGATGGTAATCGCCCCACTTCCACTCTCCAACATCGGGTCCATATTCCTTCTGCAATTTCTTCATTACATTCTCGTACGATGTATGCACAACTTTTGTGAAACCTCCGTACTTCGTAAACCAAACGCTATTTTCTCCCGCTACTTCTTTTCGAATCATTTCATCAACAACTTGTGACTTCCCTTCAAATAACTCCAGTACATCTTTCGGTATTTCTTTTGAAAATAACGTATTTGAAATCTCTTTCATTAACAAATGGAATATTAATGGTGCCGCTTCATCTTTACTATCGTAAAAATTCCACTTTGTTAATTGGTCTACGCCTTCTTTCTCTACCTCATTTAAAGATGCTTTATTTAACTCTTTTAAAAATATAGGAGTAAACTCTTTCCCATATAAATTCTTTTGATCCATCTGTAACTCTTCTAAATCTTTCACCGTATACTTTTCCTTCTCTTGCAAAAATTCTTGAATACGCATTTGCCTATATGGCTGCGCCCACGTATTGCTAATATGATACGGATAATCATCATCAACAATTTTATTATTCGCAGTTGAAATAAACCCTTGTTTTGGATTAATTACTTTTGGAAGTTGATCAAACGGGATATACCCTTCCCATTCATATTCATCTGTCCATCCTGGAACAGGTAAGCTACCATCACCTTTTTTACGCACTGGTATATTTCCATTCGCTTTATAAGCAATTGTGCCGTCGTTTGATTCAAACACAAAGTTTTGGGTTGGTGTATGAAAATCTTGAAGAGCGGTTTCAAACTCATTCCAGTCTTTTGCTTTGTTCATATTTAATACAGCTTTTAACTCAGCTGACGGTTCTAAAGCTGTCCACTTTAAAGAGAATACTGTTTTCGTTTTCTCCTTCCCCTTATCCGCAAACTCTGAAATTACTGGTCCATGCCTCGTAATCGTAACGTTATAAGGAATTGTCTTCCCGCCTTTTACTTTAATAGACTCGTCTACAACGGTAGCTTTCTCCCATTTATCGTTATACAGAAATTCATTTTCATTATTAGGATTTCTCTTCTCAATATATAAATCTTGCACATCAGGCCCTGTATTCGTAACACCCCACGCTATTTTGTCATTGTGTCCTAATATAACACCTGGTACTCCAGCGAAAATAACGCCACTCACATTTAAACCTTTCATTTCAAGTCTCGTTTGATACCAAATAGAAGGCGTCGCAAGAGATAAATGAGGATCATCTGCTAAAATTGGCTTACCTGACGCACTCTTCTCACCGCTCACAACCCAGTTATTACTACCGTTAAACTCCGGCGGAATTATCGTTTTTGAAAAACTTTGTGCTACGTCCACATTTGTATTTTTCAGTTCAGCTAGCAATCTAGGAGCATCTTTCGGATATGCAGGAAATAGCTCATTCGCTTGCTCTTTCGGAAGATTTTTCAGCGCCCAATATCGAAATGCCTGTCCGTGCCAATGTCCTCCTAAGTCAAACGCCATATACTTCCCAATCGTTAAAGTATCAACAATTGACCACTCAGCAGGTTCATAACCTAATATAGTAAACTCAACTGGTAATTTCTTTTCCTTTTTCGCCTCACGTATAAAAGCGTTCACCCCACCAGCAAATGACTGCAGGGCATCTTTCGCTTCTCCATTATATTGACTAACTGAAGCTTCGGCCGCTCGCCGTAAACCGAGTGTTCGAAACAATTTATCTCGGTCAACAGCTGCTTCCCCAACAACTTCACTTAACATACCAGACGCTTGTCTTCTACTTAAGTCCATTTGAAACAAACGATCTTGCGCTTGCACATATCCTTGTGAAAAATATAAATCATGTGCAGTTTCCGATCTAATATGCGGTACACCTTTACTATCACGCTTCACCGTAACAGCCTGTTGTAAATCCTCTAGCTTTATCGTTCCATCTATCTTTGGCATAGATTTCAGCGTATATATGTTCAAAAAAATCGCAGCGGAAATAACTAACAAAAGAACGATACTACTAGCCCAAATAAAAATTCTTTTTCCCCTTTTTCGTTTCTTCTTTATAACGACTTCCATATAACCACCCCTTTCTCACACTATTCGCTTCTTTTTGAGAAAGAACCTTTTAAAGACATTGAAAAACCCCCTTCATTTTCCTACCAATGAAGGGGGTTTTTCTTATCGTTCGCTACGCCAACTTTCATTATGCCCAAGATTTGAATCTGTCGCTACTTGGACATTATATAACATTTCACTAAAGAAGCGTTTATCTACTTCTTTTGGTACAATGCGTCTTTCATCATCAATCTCATCGTATTCATATGAACCACGCTTCACTGTACCTGCTTTATAAAATTGAATGTCAAATACACATACATCTTCTTCATCTTCATAACCAATCGGAGCTCCGCTAAATGACAATTGCACGCCTAATCCGGTACGAGTATCTTCTTTGTAAAATGTATAATATACACCGCCATCTTGAACAGACCCACGGATCCATCCAAGCTTCGTCATCTTACCGAATAACGAACGACCATTTAGTAAAATACCGCCAAATCTCTCAATAGCACTCTCATCATTCTTTTCTACTACAAACACTGGACGCTCAATTTGTAGGAACGGCTGAACAATTCCCGCACTTTCTAATTGCTCTTTCCATAATTCCTTCTCCGCCCCAGACAATTCTAACGGATGAACGAAACCAATAACAGTGCCAGATGAAAGTTCATAACTCTTCCCGTCAATTGTACAGAACACGCCACCTTCTGCATAACGGAATGCCTTCAGCAACTTCCCTTCCTTATACTCACCCCAAATGAGTGAAATAGAAAATTGCTTCATAATTGGATTATCCATAAATACAGATTTCCATGCATTATGTGACCAATAACGCTTTAACGAAAGTGCCGCTTCTAATCGTTGTTTTTGCATTGAAAGAGTAGTTCGGAGTTCCTTCTTTAAAGAGGCTAATTCTTTTTTAGCCTCTTTAGCCTTTTCTACATCATCTTTTGCATTCGGCTTTGGAAGTGACTTCATACGTTTTCCTTCTTCTGTCTCTAATTCAATTTTTGACTCTGTAGTTAAAATGGCAGTAAAACTTCGATTCCCGAAATCAATTATCTTTTCACCCTGTATAGTAAAGCCGAGGTCCGGCACCAATTGATCTTCCAGCTCTTCCTCTGTTATACCACGTGTTTTCGCAGCAAGACTTAGCGCTTCTTTTGCTGCATTACGTACTTGCTTATGTTTATATTTAAATGCTATTGCATGAATAGACATAAGTGCAAGCTTAGATGAAGACAAACCTAAAGCACGAACGGCATCCGCTGCTATCTTTCCTCTCATTTGAAGCACCCATTCATCAATTTGCTTTATAAGTATGTCGACCATTTTGTCGTCACTATACATTCCGTATAACGAAAGAATTCCACGCTTCTTCACATCTGCGTCTTGAGAAATCCATATTTGATATATTGTTTGCACACATTCTTTTAAGTACTCTTCATTTAAAGCTCTACCAATTACTTCTGCCGTTTCTTTCTTCTCAATAACAGCATCTGAAATATACTGTTGTAAATAGGCTAACGGAATTGCAGCATCAGCAATTTCATCAGAGTCACGTAAACGGATTTGTGGCTCATCCCCAATCAATTGCAGAAGTGAATTTCTTGTTTGTTCAGTTAAAATACGTGCACATAGTTCTTCTATTTTTTCTTCCTCCGTTTGGAATAAAAATGAGAATTTTCCTGCGAAAGATTCATTTTTACTTTCTTGCAAAGCTTCCTGTACAATTTTCGTATATTTTTCAAGCTTATACTCTATTAGTATTTTCATCACATTTTCACGAACAATCTTCTTTTTATTATGAAGTTCAACTGCTACATCTGCTGCAGCTTCCACATCTTTTGAAAGCAGTTTAACTACAGACTCACGCATTTTTTTAGATGAATCTCCTAAGCTTTTAATTAAAATTGGACGCATTTTAATCATGTTATCCTTTGCTAACTCTTCTAAAATATATGCTTTGGCCACAGCAGAATACTCATCAAATCTTTCAATGATGTACGCTTGTTCTTTTACAATTACACAAACAAGCGCTTCCTTCGCCTTATTTCTCTCTTCACTGTAGCATGCAGCTTCTTCAACTGCATAAGCGATAAGCTTTTCCTTACTTAACCCATACGAAAGCAGATCTTCTAATACTTGTTTCGGTTCTACTCCTCTGACAGAACATTCGTAAAGAAGTTCGTATAAATTAACACTATCATCATCTCCAAACTGTAGTGTAAGTACAGCTTCCCTCTTCGCTACATCATCTATATCCCAAAGAAGCGCAACCTCTAACACCGGCATACCCCAATACATACTCCTATATTTCGGATTTTTAAGTATTTGCTTCATATCCTCAAGTGACAATTTCCCTTGTAAATAATCACGATATGTATCCCGCACTGTAGACAATTTTATTTGCAAAGCAGCAACAAAAAATTCTTCTCGCATTTTCCCTATATTTAGCTCATATCCTTTTTCAGCTAACGTTCGTGCGATGATGAGATAATTCATTTTACTTACATATTGCAAAGTATGTTGAATACATTCAGGATCTTCCTCCAACATAAAGCATAGCAATTCATATTCATACGTCTTACAAAAATCCTCACTATTTAAATCATGTTGTCTTAGACGATGCGCAAAAAATCTTTCCTTAGAAATCCAAAACTGTGTACAAAAACTTTGAATTTCTTCATATGTTTCTCTATTTACACTACCAGTTTTTTTGTAGTTTTGAGACTGACCGAGAGTGTGACACATATAACGTGTTGCATAGTTTATAAAACCCCAAACATTTTTCTTCGCCAATATTTCAATATATCGCCTCGCAACATTCGAATATTTATGAACACAAAATAATAGCCGCCAAATATGTTCCGGTAAATTCCCACCTATAAATACTTCACTATCATCTTCATCTTTTAAATACCGTTTAACTGCTTCAACCTTTTCCTTTTCCCCTAGCAGTTTTAATATAAATTCTGTATGTTCTTCTAACCTTTCATTCAATAAAGAACTATATGTACGAAACTTTTCATAATCTACATCAAACATTATGAGAAGTAATGTTAATTGTTGCTTAGTTGGTAAAGTATGTAATTGTCCCTCTATATAGTTCGGACTCTCTTTTGTTAACTCTCTAAGAAAAACATCTGCTTCATTTACATAACTTGAAATACTGGATAAATATTTACATGCGATTGCTACAAGTTTGTCCAAAGGAAGTGCACTTTTTTCTAAATAAATCTTCATTTTAGAAAAACTGACATGCGCAAAACGGACTACAAGAACATTTAATAATTGCTCCTCGAGTATATGGTAAAATAATCGAAAAAAATCCGGATCTTGTTTATGCACTTTCCTAAAATCGTTTATAAATCTCTCCGCAAAATCACTTCTTTTTTGATCACGAATTGTCGTTAGTTGAATATTTTTTAAAATCTCTTCTTCTTTTGTCTGTAAATATCGTTGTGATAATTGTTTCTGTTCTTCTTTCATATTAATATATTGAAACAACTCAGATGTACTAGTAGTCAAACTTTGTACCCCCCGCATCTTTTTATCTATTATAAAAATACCCTTATTTAATGGTAGTATAGCATAAAACCCACAAAAACGAACGTACATTCTGTATTAAATTAATGTAAATTAAAATACACTACTCAACATACATTTCCTTCTCTCTAAACTTCCCATTACAGACTTCTCCCCACTAAAATCCTTTAACTTTTTGCTACACCAATTCCTCAAAATCCCCTTCACATAAGCTAACGTTTTCTTATTATTTTCAAACGCAATTTTAAGTGCCTCTAACACTTTCTCTCCAGAAAGTCTTTGTATCCAATTCTTCAATTCCTTCACAATATATGGGGATAAACTACTAATATTTTGTTCATAAAACTTATAAACTTCACTATTTGGAACGTCCTCTTCTATGGTTTCCACCTCTATCTCTTCCGCTTCTTCTTTCTCTTCAATAACTACTTGTGAACTACTATTATCCTCTTCTTTTGGCATACCAAAATGCTGCAGTACTAATGGAATCTTGTATTCTTTTTCAAGGCATTTACGTAAAAATATATGTATGAACTCATTACTTTTTATAGTCTTTAACTCACGTAATACGCACTTCTCCACATTCGTATTTGAAATAGGGTTATAGTGTAACCAATTTATTATGAATACCTCTTTCGTTTCCGTATCATATAGAATCTTTCCATACTCAACAAACCTGTTTAGCAACTTCTCAACAGTCTCCATACTATAACCTGTTTCAAGCTCTGCCACACGCTTCGGTAATATGTAAATACCACATTGCTTCGTTTTCGTACCAGTTAACAAATATATGTAAAAATAACGCTCCTCTGGCGTTAAATCTAATATGAATTCATCTTGCCAAAAGTTCACCTGCACATTACGGTATACCGCCATATGTTTCCCTCCACTCTTTGCTAGTAAATAGGAAAATTTTAATCCTTCATTATAAAGATAGGAATGCAGGAATGGTTTTGGCATTCGAATTACAATTTTTTTACTACTACAACACCGGTTTCATTTTTTCGCGCTTGTTTTGTTCTTGTAGTTGTTTTTGTTTTTGCTTTTGTTTTTTCTTAGTGATTTATTACTTGGTAGGGGCTTATGAGGGGCTTGGAAGGGCATTCTACATTACAATCTATCACATACAATTGTTCTTCCTACTAAATAGGAGCTATTCCAAATTATTATTTTGGATAGCTCCTTTCAAATTC
This sequence comes from Bacillus cereus group sp. BfR-BA-01356, assembly GCF_022663635.1. Classification (NCBI taxonomy): domain Bacteria; kingdom Bacillati; phylum Bacillota; class Bacilli; order Caryophanales; family Bacillaceae; genus Bacillus; species Bacillus cereus group sp. BfR-BA-01356. The sequence continues at coordinate 15,493 of NZ_JAKUFX010000072.1, forward strand.
TTCTTATTTTTTACTTCTACCAATGTCAGCTTCTACATACAATTTCTTCTGCTATTTGCGGGCAGTAAAACTCTCATTTCAAAATTTGGTGAATAAACTGCTTGATGTAAGTGCGAGTGGCCCTCACTGATTAAAGTTTCCTTTTATTTTTGCATTGAATCTAACATCTTCACAATAAAGGCAGCCGCCTGACCACGAGTTGCTGTGCCTCGAGGATCAAACTCATTATTTCCAATACCATTAACTACCTTTAAGCTGTATAATCGTTGAACCGATTCTTTGTATGTTATTAAATGCTTATCTGTAAATGGTAATGCTACTAACTCACCTGTAATTCCTTTATATCGTAATGCTTTGTCAATCATAATAGATACTTCTTCACGAGTAATTGGTGAGTTAGGATCAAAAATCCCTTCACCACGACCATTAATAATTCCTGCACTTGCACAACGTTTAATACCGTCATGAAGTGATGGATGTGCCTCATTGATATCTACAAATGACTTATTTCCCTCTGGTAGTTTAAGAGCATTCGAGATTAATTTCGCAAACTCCGCTCTCGTTACATTTCGATATGGAGCAAATACACCATTGCCTTCGCCTTGCATAATACCTAGACTGTTTAATTTACGAATATGCCCTTCAAACCAGCCACCTGTAATATCATCTTTTGGTTTTTGTACTTCTTCCTTAGGCTTTTGTACTTCTTCCTTTGGTACATTGTAGTTAATTTTAATCCAACTTGGGTCATAGAAAATCCATTCTCCATTACCTACTTTATACCAACCATTTTTAACCGCTAATACTTTGTAACGATCTCCGTTTGAAGCTTTACGTACAACACGATGTTCAATGCCCGCATCACTACGTACATTGATGCCACTACCATTTACCACTAGTTCCATGCTAGGTTCAGCTGGATTATTTTCATTTGGATTAAATGAGTCATTTTTATCTTGTAAAGGCGTATCAATGTGCGCATTTATATTTGCATACCACTGAATTCCTTGTACGAAACCAGCCCAATTACCTCGTGAAATTAAAATATCAGGACATTTTTTCCCACTCCATTGTTGATGCGTGTATATATGATCTGCACCAATTCCTTCTTTGTTCATTAAATAACCTGCAAGTCGTTTTGCATTTTCTAACGCTTTATTGTAATCACCGTCTTGGTTAACCGCAATCTCGATACCGATAGACTCCCTGTTTCCTGAACCATCTCCATCTCCTGCATGCCAACCATTTTCGTTTGTTGGTAAGTGTTGATAAATTTGTTTATCATCTACAGTAAAATGCCATGAAGCTGTTCGGAAAGTGCCTTCAGTTGCTTGCTTGTATAAATATTTCGCATGATTTTCAGCATTAGCACCAGCGGCTGTATTTGCGGTCTCATGGATTGTAATGTAACGTGCTTTCATCGGATTCGCAGGACGAATATCAGGATTTCCTGCTGGAACAATCCACTCCACAAATGGAACTCCTGCAAGTGTTCCATATTTCTTCGTACTCTGTGCACTATATTGAATACCTCTTGGCTTTGCAACAGGTTTCATTTGACGATCAGATCCATCATTTCGACCATCTACAGATTCAAATGCCTTTTCAATGTTTGAAATAGCTTCCTTTTCTGCTACTTGTCCCTTCTTAGCATCTTGCATTTTGTTTAATTCTTCTGTTTCATCATGTTTATGCTTATATTCTTCTAAAAGCATTTTTTCATTTTCAGATACTTCTGCTTCGTTAATTTGTACATGATCAGGAACTTCCAACTTGAAATTAGAATAATTTAATCCGCTCGTTCCGTGTTCTCCTTGGGCAATATTAAGTTGATCAGTTTGAGATTTGTTGATCTCTTCTGCTGATGCTGATAAAGGTACGCTCCCTAAAATCACTAGACTTGTTGATAGTGCGATTACTTGTTGTTTGATTGTCTTATTCATTATTATAATAAATACATACACATTCCCGCCGTGTATGTATCTCAACCTCCCTTTATTGTCACATTAATTTTTTAAAATATGAATCTACTATGTACTTTTAATGTATTTTCTTTTTATTCGTATATTTAAATTACCTTATTTTATACCCATTAAGAAAATATTTATATGTCATCCCTACAGATGAATTTCATCTAACATACTTTTTATAAAATTCATCAACAAACATTATTTTACAACTAATTACAAATACCGTCAAAATAATCAATTTAGACTTAGACAAATAACTGGCATACAATTTCATAATAAGAGATCCTATACTATCGAAATACATCTATTACAAATTCCCTTTAACGTTTTCAACAATCTCATTTATCGTATTCCGATCAAACTTATCACTAATTTCATATGACTCACGATCTCCTACGAATTGCACGCCTACGATATCATTGCGATCCTTACCGTATTGCACTTCAATAATAGATCCTCGCTCTATTTGTTTCCAAATGAGACCTGCTTCATCTTTATTATCTAAAATAATGCAGTCTTCAATATTTTCATCAATCCCAATTAATTTATTATCATCCATATATCCAATCTCGTATTGTTGCCGTTCTTTCGCTTTGCCACTTACTAATATACCTTTGCTACCATATGAGTAATCCATATAGTCCTTTTTCTCCGTTTGTACCGCTTTCGGCTTTTGTGCTTCAGTTTTTTCAGCAGCCCCACAACCTGTAATAAGACTGATTGGGATAACCACTATTAATACTAATCTAGTAAATTTTTTTATCATTTGTAACCAACCTCATATATTTAATGCAAAACTCCATTTATTACTCTATTAAAGAATAACATGATACTAATTAAACAGAACGAAAGATAACATATTATTTACATACCCACTCTTTAATGAAGGACCAGGCCATTTAAACCTAGTCCTCCATAACTTTAACTTTGCTTCACATACCTAATTGTATGAAATGACGTCTCATTAAATAATTGCAAGTTTTCCCCATCATAATCTTGAACTTTATATGCTATTTTCTTTTTTTGAATTGTATCTTCTACACCGTCTACTAAACGTTTATTGAGATGTAAATAGATTGTAAAAGCTTCCTTATCATATTCCCAAGTGCCTTCAATATAATTCTTTTTATTTGGATACTCACCTTTACCATACGTTTCAAATGTCTTATCACCTTTTAGAATAAGTGACATAATGAAACCGTCTGTTCCTTTGAATCCCCAATTACCGATTAATTCCGTACCATCTTTCACATTCTTCATAACGTTATCCGTATTAATTCCAGCTTTCTTATCTAACTCTTTCAAATCTTTCACAGATACTGTACCGTCACCGATTTTAATATCCCCTTCAAGATCTTTGAATGCCTTAAGCCAGTAAATATCTCCTTCTTTCACTAACTTTTCGGATTTCTCCATTAACTCTTTATCAGTCTTATCGCCTTTTTCTCTTTTTTCTTTTCGGGTGAATACTTCATTTATTAAAGAAAAAGACTCTCTAAAATAACCAATTGCTTTTTCAAAATCCTTTTGTTGATTTACATACTCTGTAGGGGGATCTATCGACTCAAATTTATCTAACACTTTATTTAATTCTTTCACACTATCTACTATATCTGATTTCTTTTTCTTACCGTCAAAAACCTCTCTTGTAATATTGTTATGCTCCGCAAACAACTTATCAAACTCTACCCCTAATTTATACACTTTATTAGGATAGTCTTCCTTTGAAACTTTTTCTTTCTTACTATTAGACTTCGATTCTTTTACTTTAGACTCTTCCGTTTTCTCCTGTTTAGAAGTGTTCGTTTTCTCAGAAACTCCACAACCAAATAACAACATGACCGGAACTGCTACCCCTAGTAGTTTCTTTGCATTCATGACTGATTTCTCCTTCTACTTGAATAGATTACTCTTGCTATACCCATCCTCTTTTTTTATCTTGTAATTAAAGTTACAATCGCAATAATTCCTAGAATCGGTCCCCAATATTCCATTTTTATAAAAAATAATGAGTGCTTTTTGTTAAACATAACTTTTTCACCAGTTTCGGCATCTATATAAACTTTCCCATCTGGCTTATTAATATATTTACCTAAATACCAAGACATAACCCCTGATATAATAAACATTACCGCCATTGGCCAACTATGGTCTTGAAAATATGTAGCGTCCCCCGTTATAGATCCAAAGATAGCCTTACCCAAAAGAGTATTAATAATTACAATAATTGCGACCAAAAAACCCCAACCAGACCAAATAATCATCTATTTCTCCTCCTAAAGCGTACAACTTTGTACTTTATGTTAATTTGAACTGCAAACGAAAATGTTTAAAAAACCGAATATTCAGACGTTGATAATTATATTTAGCTTACATTCGATTCTAACTTTAATGTCCTAAATGCAAATGAACCAGATATAATTTGTAAAATTGTCGGAATAAGTAAAAAGAATAATGACATAAACAACATAACTATAGGAATCACAATCATACAAACTCCATAAACTTTATTATTAACCTTGTTTACTAAACACGATAAAATGAACAATCCTATTTGAACCGTTAAAATAATAGAGTAATAAGCTAAAAGTTCGTAATCAACACCTTCCATAATATTAAACGCTACAACTATTAATATTATGGAAATAATAATTCCCAAAATGCCACCAATTAAACCTAATACAAATTCAGGTGTTCTTTTCAATTCAATCCCCCTTTTTTGAAAAACTAACAACTTGTATATTTTTCCCATTCACCATCATACCAAATATTTATTGGAAAAACTATACAAATCATTTTTATTCTACTGTACTTTACTTCTAACTATAGATAACTTGTAGCAGTTACAAAATTAAAACCTTCACAATTACTTACTGAATTGTCATATTGAAAATTATAAATTAAAACGATAGAATTATAGGATTTATTTAATTTAACTACTTCCTTAATTCGAGAAAGTATTTTATCATCATATGAACATCCCGTTAATAACATAGAAATGTCATCACTCGCTTCTTCTAACACTTCCTTTTCAATAAAATCTTCATCTACATCAATCATATCAATATTAAAATCAACAAAAAATCTTGCTGGTATAGAGTCTCCTTCTTCATCATACGTAACATCTATATATGTATCCAACTGATCTTGCGTTTGCATATTACCGAACCATATTGAAACCATTCCGTGTACTTCCATTAATAGCGTCCTCCATTATGAATATATATTCTCATTCAACTTACGCTTTAAAATTCATGATTTTTATAAAAGCCATTTCTTCTTTCCTTTCAGTCAAATAGGATTATTCGGAAATTCATTATCATACTTATTAATTAGCGCTTTATCATTTTCATTAATTGGTACTTCACCTAAGTATTTACGTTTCCAAATAATCATTTGATCACTAAAACTATATTCTGTTTCGAGCCAATTGGTATAATCGAAATGCATGTTAAATTCCCCACTATGTTCCAGAGACATTGTAAAAGAGTACCAAAGCTCTTGCTGATTATCTTTAAAAACATCTCTTAATTCCTTACTCAATTTATATAAAGAATCTTCTTTCCTTTCAAACTCCTCTTCATTAACTTCGTATTTAAAAGGAATTTCTACACTATACTTATAATTTTGTTTATTTCTGAAGTTGTTATAGAAAAAGTAAGTTCCCCCTCCAGCTTCTGATATTTGTGCATAAAAATAAAATTTCTCCCATTCTTCTGGAATCATGGCATGAACCGTTTCCGCTATCTCTCTATATAATCGATTCAATTTTATTTCCAATTGAATACCCCCTATTTGATGTTCATCATTCACTTTTTCTATATTATACCACCCTTTTAATTAGCTCTTTATTTCATCTAAAATTCAAACCAAGTTTCGATACCTTTAGAAAGTAGACATACCTCTTAAATACAATTAGTATTAAAATAAGAAATATGAAAGACTTAAAAAGGCTTTCACATGAAGAAAGGAAGTTGCACAACTATGGATCTTAAAACAGTTATGCAAGAACTTGAAGCTCTAGGTAAGGAACGAACGAAAAAAATATACATATCTAACGGTGCGCACGAACCGGTTTTCGGAGTAGCTACAGGTGCTATGAAACCAATCGCTAAAAAAATAAAATTAAATCAAGAGTTAGCTGAAGAACTTTATGCCACAGGTAACTACGATGCTATGTACTTTGCAGGTATTATTGCCGATCCAAAAGCTATGAGTGAGTCTGATTTTGATCGCTGGATAGACGGGGCATATTTTTATATGCTATCTGATTATGTAGTGGCAGTAACTTTATCGGAGTCAAATATTGCGCAAGATGTTGCTGATAAATGGATTGCAAGTGGGGACGAGCTTAAAATGTCTGCCGGCTGGAGTTGCTACTGTTGGCTATTAGGAAATCGCAAAGACAATGAGTTTTCCGAAAGTAAAATTTCCGATATGCTTGAAATGGTGAAAGATACAATTCATCATTCTCCAGAACGAACAAAATCCGCTATGAATAATTTCCTAAACACTGTGGCAATCTCATATGTACCACTACATGAAAAAGCAGTCGAGATTGCAAAAGAAGTTGGTATAGTTGAAGTCAAACGTGATAATAAAAAAAGCAGTTTGTTAAATGCTTCTGAAAGTATTCAGAAAGAACTTGATAGAGGAAGACTTGGTTTCAAGCGTAAGTATGTAAGGTGTTAAAAGTATGAAGGTGTCAATCTAGGAGAGATTGACACCTTTTTAGTGGACATTACTAGACTAACGGAGCTGCAAGTTAAAGGGAACCAATCATTCATCTCCCACTATACATCTCAAACTTCTTCTTTCAATTTATATACCCTATCTCTTTTCTCATCATCTTTGATAAAAATAAGTTTTCCTTCTGTAACAAAACCTTCTAATAGTAAACATACTTGTCCATATGCTTTAGGCTTATTCGTAGTGAATCTTTCATCGGGTATTTTACCAGATCGTATTAATCGTTCACATAGCTCAAGCGCACTTATTTCTTCAGAATCAATTAATTCTAAAATATCTTTTTGTAATGGTGATAAAGGGGCTGGTACCTTACATACCTCAGCTACCTCCACCTTTTCTTTTTCTTCTTCAAATAAATCTTCAAATGAAATTTGATTCATTACATCTGTTCCTTTCTAACGATTGATTTGTATAATATGAACTGAATCCTATAGCGTATTTATTATTATGTATTGCTTACCTTTTTTCATAAATCTCAAACTCATGTACATCGTTTCATATAGTATGTTTTGATTATACCAAATATATGTTCTGTTTTCTATTGTAGAATTTTCATAACAGAAATGAAAGTAATAGTGAACATTTTTCTTCTCTTTAGTTGTATAAAAAATCACGTAAAAAGTTTACATAATAAAATTATAGTGCTCTGTTAAATTTCTACGCAAAAAAGCACTTGTTGCCTCAAGTAGAGAATCAAGTGCTTTAAGTTCATTTTTTAAAATAGCATAAATTTGTAAGTTTTGTAGTAACAGTATGACACCTTTTATATGTGGTAACAACTACTACATTAAAACTTACGAGTTTGTACGAGTTCGTTAGTTTAATATATATTCCATGTGTTTATATTCATCGCCATGTAAAATGTCATCTCGCCTAAGCTCGTACTTCGTTTTCTATTCTATCATTGCACACAGTACTCCATGATGGTACAACCATCATGGAGTATGTATTTTCAAACAACCTATTATTTTTTCTATCCACTTCACATAAACTTTGTTTTTCATTGATTTATATATGTGTTAATGTGTTTCGTTATCATATTCGCTTGTAGAATATAAATTAAGTAGTAAGTCTAAGTCATTTGAACGAATCCTATATCTCTATTTACCTAGTAATAAAATATCTACTTATTCTATTATTGTACTGGCCCCATAAAACTAGTAATAATAAGAATATGTTCCTTTAATTTGACCTTTTTTAAGTTCTCTACTTTTTCTGCTCCACCTAAACCTAATAGAGGTGTATAACCAAAACACTCCTCGTAATCTAACTCATTATATTGTTTAAGCGCTTCAGGATAAGGTTGCCAAGATAAATCTTCATCTCTAAATTCTAAATCAGTAATATTTTGAAAGAAAAATTCAAATGTAAACATAATGGTCTTTACTATACCATACCTGTAATTAAGTAATCTAACATATCCATCTGACCAAATAACCAAGTCTCCCATACCCGTAGCAAACAATACTATTGAATCCTTATATCTTTGACTACTCTCCTCCAAAATCTCTTTAAATTCCTCTGGATTTACACTTTTAAAATACCCTTGCATAAATGTACCAAATCCATAATTACTCCATAAATTTATTATTTCATTAGGTACTACATGTTTATACTTTTCAATGATTTCACTCGGAACTTTATTATGCAACTTAAAATCTTTTAAATATTGTTCCATCTAAACTCCTCCTCTAATGTGTTAATTTTACATTCAAATAAGTACTTTTTAGTTGTTCTGGTGTCATGTTTTTGGCTAATTCCTTAATTTGTTCATCAACAATATCAATTCTATACCGCCATTGACTACCTATAGAAGAATTAATCCTTTTATCTCCCATACCTCCTATTATTTCTACCTTTCCACCTGCTATCTGGTCAGGGGTGTGAAGTGCAGCTTGAGTATCTAGCCATTCCTTGGCTTTTTTCTTGGCATTTGATAACGTTAATCCTTCTCTTTGTAGTTCATTTACCTTTTGTACATAAGCTTCTTCTCTAGCAGCTTGTTGAGCAGCATTCCCTTCAATAGCTCGCCCCTGTGCTATGTATCTTTCACGATTTTTTTAAATACTCATCCACTGTAAGCTCATTCATACCTTTTTCTTGGTCTTTTAATTGTCTCGCAAACTCTTCTGAATCATGTTTTACATTTCTATTAAAGTTCACTTCAATTTCTTTTATTTTAGGTACATCATTTAAATGCTTACCATTACCCGTACCCTTAGCAAGTTGATAAGCGTCATCCTTAGCTACCGTACTTGCCTTTGAAAACTTTCCAACTACTTCTCCAACAGTTGAAGATTCTATATAAGGAAGCTTCATTCCTATTCCAGTATCCACCGTCCTAACTGCTACTGGAATAGGAGTATTTTTCATAGCATCTAATGCATTTTTTTAAGTCTTATTTTCCTTAAGCGATTGTACCACATTATTTCTACGCTAAAACGCAAAAAAGCACTTGTTGCCTTTAATTGACAATCAAGCGCTTTAAGTTCATATGTTTTTAAATAGCATAAATTTGTAAGTTTTGTAGTAAAAGTATGACACCTTTTGTATGTCATGACAACTACTATGTTAAAACTTACGAGTTTGTACGAGTTCGTTAATTTAATATCCATTCCATGTCTTTATATTCGTCGCACAATAAAATGTCTTCTCGCCTAAGCTCGTACTTCATTTTCTATTCTATCATTGCACATAATACTCTATGATGGTACAACCATCATGAGGTCTTTACTTTTTAACAGCCTATTCTTTTTCGTTCTCATGCCTTACCTGGCTGCGTATACAATTTTAGTACCACATGCTTTATCACTCTAGTATATAACCTATAAATCCAGCAATAAATACTTAGACAGTTACTGTAGCTAATCGTGTTAGTTTCCTTCACTAAATCACAAACTATTCATCCCATTCCTCATATACAACTGACCCCATATGAATTAAATTTCCACTTATAAATTTAACTTCATCTATATCTCCATCGTACTCAAAATCATATAATCTAATAACAGAATCATAGATTTCTGGCAATTCTTCCCCGTAATGTTCCACAAATTGTGATAAAATTTCCGTTTCGTAAGAGGAACCACTTAAAAGGGTAGTCAACGATGTAGTGGAGTCCTCTATCAAGGTGCTCTCTAATAAATCTTGGTTATAATCAATAAAATCGAGATTAAAGTCTCTCATGAATTTAGATTGAGTTCTATCCCCAACTTCATCAAACTTAATCTCAACATATTCTTTTAGGCTTTGCTTAGTTCTAAAATTACCTATCCATAAAGACATTACGCCTGGATTTTCCATAATGAATCCCCCTATATACAAATTATAGTAACATCAATTATCTTAAGCCTTCAGGTAATGAATTTATTCCATCTTCCAATCTATAATGTGCTCAATTTTTTAATCTTCTTTTAAATGTACTATAATCTAGAGAACTATCAATAATTTTTAACAACTCATTATTTGCTGTAGTAGAACCTATATCACCATGTTTACTTATTGGATTAACAAAATGAACTTTTTTCACCCTTAATAAAACGATTAAATGGACAAAAAAATCCACAGTGTAAAAGTTTATCACTGTGGATTCTTACATTTATTTTTCTTGGTAATGCACCATATCATAAGGGTAGTACGAAGTATCTTTCAAAGTTGAGTCATCTAATTTTAAAATTTTTACGATTGCTCCACTTTCAAAACTCCAGTAACCACTATAAATGTCATTTTTATTTTTATTTTCATGTGCATCGTACCCTGTTTCCGAATAAGTTCTCAAGAAACTTTCACTATAATAATTGGCTTTGAATTATCTCGACCGCTTTCTAGTTTAACATGCCCATGACTTGCTTTAGCCATTTCACTTTATTCTTTAAAAATCTTTCTCCTTCGCTCATAGAATCTAGTGAAATAGCACATACTATCTTAATTCTAATTTAAGTTGCTGTTTTAACAACTTCAATAATATCATGAAAATCTCGTGATAATTCTTCATTTCTACCATCTTTATACATGAAATATCCTTCCAATCCTCTATGAATAATAGCAAACATAGTAGGATGGAAATTTTTATCTGTGGAATTAATAAGAAACTGGCTAAATTGAACAGCAGACTCTAAAGAATAATTTAGTTTTTCGTTTAAAATCTGAATCATAGCACCTTGTATGTCAACAGGTTTAATATTTTTTTCGTGTCCTAATCCATTAAACATTCCAAAAAGGTATGCACCTAAGATTTGCTTTTCTTGTTCATCATTGATGTCTATTTTAAAAACCTTATATATGGTAGTATTTATAATATTCATACATTCATTAAGGAAATCTTTATTTTCTTCCAAAAAACTTCACTCCTTATCATATAACTTTTATATTTCCTTTAGGATATTCTCCAGTCCACCCACATGGAATATAACCATTTATATATACTTCGTATAAACAATTATAAAATTCAGACTCGCATACTAAAGAATAACTTTTATATAGTGCGATATTCATTATATCAAATAAAATTTGACTTTTCATGTTTTCTAAAAGTTGTCCTTCACTAATCAGAACAGACAATTTTTCATCAACAACGGGAATAATTTCCTTTTTTATATCCATCGCTAAATTATTCCAATTTTTATTATACATTTCTTTATAATTCTTTAATAAATGTGAAGTAACATCTCCTATTTTATCTAAACAAAGGTTCTCCCACTTTAATTGATTAATACTTTTACTAGCCAATTTTAAAGTTGGTACTATCTCAAAATCAACTTCTAATTTTCTAGTGTGTGATAAAAAATCAATTCTACATAAAGACTGCACGACTTCATTTTCTAATCTCACTTTATTTCCTCCATCAAGGTTTTGGTTTTGGTAAATTAATTCTCCCCGGTATTCTAGGCACGAAATCATCAGCCAAAAGACCAGCATTTATTTGTTGCTTGATCGCTTCTGAAACTGCTTTGTTTACTTGTGCTTCTGATAACCCTGCATTAATTAAAGAATCTCTCAATGCATTGTTATAGTCTGTTAAATTAGGCTTAAGCCCTGCTAGATCTCCATTTTTCCTGTAAATATTCCAAAAATCTTCTAAACTTTTATGAGCATTGTAATGGGGGCTATCTATATCTTTAAATATATTTCCTTCCAATTTTACAGAAAGTCCATCATTTCTTGGAATATAGTCTCTAAAAGCAGCATCTTGATTCAAATGATGTGCTTGACCTGAAATTTCTTTATTTTTCCTCAGATTTTTGTATGAATCAATTAAGATATCATCGAATTCATTAGCCCCACTGGCTCCCTTACCAATATTATCCGTACCCTTACTAGCAAGAGAAGCCTCTACACCCTTAATCTTATCATCTATAATCTTATTACTTTCTGTATGATGCTTATTCACCCAGCTTTGGAGATCTGTACCACCTTGTTTAGATATTAGTAAGCCATTTCCGTCAACTTCAAAACTTGCCGATTTGGCTGTCCTATCATCTATGCTTTTGGCTATTTTTTCGCCAAGTTGATACATCTTTTCATTTCCGGATTTCTCCATTTTAAGGCTTGCTAGTTTCAAACGGTCAAGCATAATAGCTTTATTATCACGCAATGATTGTACCACATTTTTACCCAAATTTGGATTAAAACCAGGCATTCCTTCTTTGAATTTTAATAATTTGGCTAAATCAGCTAATTCACTCGTCCCTTTGAATGCTTTTACTCCTTTTCCTACCGCTCCAACAACTGGGATTGCATCTAATCCGCCAAAAATGATGTTTCCTACCCGCTCTTCTTGGCTCAATTTCCTATGTGTTCCCCAGTCTTCTCCGTCGATACCGCTTTTTATTTGTACACCTCCGTATACTACTGCGGCAGCGGCCCCGAGTGGTGGACAAAGGATTGTTGTGATGATTATCCCTACGCCTATTCCTATGTCTCGCACCATTTCTAGTTTTTTCTGTTCATCTTCTATTGATTTGTATTCAAATCCTCGTGTGGATGGGACTACTTTCTTGTATTCTTCATAATTTAATTTTGCATCTGGATTTTGTTTTTTTAGTTCTTTGTACTCCCCTCTCAGTACGTTATCAAATGCAGGTGAATCTCTAAAAATATCTTCTACTGTTATTTTATCTTTCTTCTTCTGTATTGTTTGTGGTACACTTCCGTAGCCTGCATGCGCACCTGGTAATACTGTCGTTGTTGTAGAGCCAATTCGGTTATTTGTTTCGAAACTGAGAATAGATGTATCTCTCATTTTTTGAGCGAATTTATCCATTTCTACTAAAAAAGGTTTATCTATATGTTCAGAGACTATTCGCCCTACTTCTCCGCAATATTTTTGTAATGTCGTATAACTATCAAGTAATTCACTGATTTTTTGCGATTGATCTTTAGGATTAAAATGTATACTACCATCCGAGTCTAAATCTCGTATTCTTCCATCAATTCTTTTTAATGACTCATTTGCTTCCCGTAATTTCATGAGTGCATCTTTTGTAATTCGATTCATACCATCTCCCATGTTTTGCCATGGTTCAGGTCTATATTTCACATCCATCTCGTTTTCATCCCCCAGCCGTATGGTGATTTCTACAACTTACTTAATATTTCACGTAATTGTTCGTCCTTTTCAAGCATTTCTACACATACATTTCCTACAACTTTCGCCGACCTCAAATAGTGTTCAGACAATTCAAGTGTTTTGTGTAATATATCAGGATATTTTTCAATTACTCTCATCGCTTCACCTTTTTGATAAAAATCACAGCTTAATAAACTCTCAATATTCGTTCCAATGACGTCTACATGGCATGCCCATCAACTTAAAAATCTTCACTACCCCCAAGTGTAAAAAAACGTTATTCTTTCTAAAAAAGCTAGACTAGAAAGGATGACGTTTTCTTATGAATCTCTCGATTCA
>NZ_JAKUFX010000073.1:0-29010 GCF_022663635.1 Bacillus cereus group sp. BfR-BA-01356
GGTTTATTTGAGATGCTTATTTTTAAGAGTATGCTTTTATTTTAGGAATGTTTTGATCCGATGAGTCGAAAGCTCAGGTTGTGCTCACTCTTAAGTTGATGGGCATGGGGCAATCAGAAGGTGCTGGTGGAAGTATTCGATGGGTTGAAGATTTCCGCTTGGCAATGCTCCCCTTTACAAAGGGTGTCTACGTTAATACACCTGACCTTTCCATTAAAAATTGGCCAGATGCATACTTCAGTTGCAGCTTTGACCGATTAATGAAAGTAAAAGCGAAATACGATCCGAAAAATGTTTTTAACTTTCCGCAAAGTATTCCGCTTTTTTAAACTATATATTCCACCTAATATATCAAAATATAAAACATCCATTTTTTTATGGTTGTTTTACAAAAAGAGTTTACATAATATAATTATTAGTTGCTTCTTTTACTAAATATCTATTCAACAATCGAAAGTAACACTTTCTCAAGGTCTTTTTTAGATAACATACTTTCGTTTATATAGCCATTCTTTTAATTGTACTTCATCCAAAGCTCCGTTCCCCTCTCATAATCCTTCACACTATATTCGCTCGTTTTTCACAAAAGGTTCATTTTACATGAAAATTTATTTATTACAATAAAAATATAAGGTATATTTTTATGAAAAGGAGGAATTCAATAATGAATACAGAGGATAAAATTCACGCTGAAAAAGTGTTAAAAAATCTATTCATCGGATCACAAGTTGATGGATTACAATTTGGTATTTCTCCAGGCGCTATAAAGATTCATTTCACAAACTTTCACGACTCAGTTGATTATGACGGACAATTATATATCAATATCGAATCCAAATGGTGTTTATTTAATAAACCTCAAAAAAGCTACCCATTAAATGAAGATGAATTTGAAGTTTATTCTGAGAAAGAAGAATATGAAAGAATATGTAAGATAAGAAGACAAAAAGTTACCGATATACAACTTGGCTTAGAAAGCCCTCATTTAATTATTACATTAGAGAGTGGACAAATTATTTTTTTAAATGGTTTTCATGATTATTATGAATGTTGGCAAGCTGGTGTCCTATGTAAGCAATGGCTTGTAGTCGCTGCACCTGGGAATGAAATCGCCACTTGGGCTCCCGATGAGTTTACCGATAAGTAAACTGTCTTCACGAAGAAGAAACGAAGATATTTTATGAAGTACTATACTAATGAACTACATAATCATTTCTATTACACGTAAACAAAATGACGATTTTACTTCTCAAAAAAATTACGAAGATTATACACCAGAGAAATATCATTGTATATCTGTTGATGATGATATTATCAGTAGTTTAAATCAAAATTTATCAATTATGAAAACCTACTTCCATACAGTCAAAAATCAGAAATACGGTTTAGCTTATTGTGGTATTACAATTATCCCGCCTGAATCATTAGCAATTTTCTATGAAACAGTTACATCCTCAAAGTTCTTCAGAAAATCTGATGAGCTGAATGAGTTAGCTTCAAAAATTGTACAAGCTGCAGCAGAACAGAAGTACATGATCCATTATGGGGTTTAAATGTAATTCAAAAAATGCTTAGGATTTCTCCGAAGCATTTTTTGTATGTTACTAATACATTTATTCCTTAACCATTTAGTCAATGCTTGAGCCTATGGCCCCATCTTTTACAAGTGAGGGCGCCCCTATTAATCTAAATAAGCGTCTCATTTCCAATCTTCCAGCTAAACCATCTCCCGTGCCCTTCTGTTTCTCCAACCGTTTCACGATATTCGTTTCCGTTAATATAATAATCAATATGAAGGTCACGATCCCACATGTTGTTATACAGGTGGAATACATCACGTTTTGCTCCAATTTCTTGTATTTGTTTTTCTAACTTATGTTTTACTTGTTCTGGTATTTGATTTGCAACATGTGTATGGAAAATACAAATAACAGCTTCTTCACTTATTTGTTCAATAATAGATGATAATAGCTCTACACCGTCTCCTTCTATTAATTGGACAGATTCATTTTTCACTAAAGATGCAGCTTGATCAAACATCTCAAGCCTTTCTTTATGTTCTGGCCAAATTAAAGCACGTAACCATAAATAATCTTCCTCATTATGTAAATCATTCACATGTAAGTCCAGTCCGATTCTTTCTACGACAGATGGGCTTTCTTTTAGAAAATGCGGCACATTTTCCCCTCTTATTTCAGAAGTTACATGCACATTTGAATTTATATTCCCGTACATTTCATCCGTTCCGTACGAATAACAATATTGGTCCCAGAACAATTGCAACCCAGAACTTGTCCCAATTTCAATTAACGCTAACGGCTTCTTCACTTTCTTAAATATGTAGCAGAAACTTGGGTATAAGTATGCGCACCGTCTTACTTCATTCGTTTGAACAAGTTTTGTTTGTAACAAAGTAATGATTTCTTCTCGGTACTCTTTACAGAAATCTTTAAAATGATTAAAAGCTTTATCTAAATTTGTATCAGCATCTTCAACTAAACTACTATAATACGTTTTTAAATGATGTTCTTTCCCTGTTAACAATAAATAATGTACTGCACCTAATAGTAAGTTTGGGACTGGTTGACCTACCTGAGCATAGGACGATAGTGTAAGTACTTCCTCATCTTCAGCAATTTTCATTGATAAATATTCATATAAATCACTTGACCCTTTACATTCCTTTATTGAAAAGTTTCGAAATAAGTTTGAAATTTGCTCTTTTGTACGCATTAAAATCCCTCCTTTTTATTTTTCAGAATAATCTTACCATTACAGAAAGAATAATCCCATAAAAAGGTACTCGATTTAGTCCCTTAAGGATACGTAAGCTTTTTCGAGATAATTTAAAACTGTAATTTTTTTCTATTTATCACCTTAAAAGAGCTTGTTAAATAAGATTTTTAGCGAATAAAACGTTAAATAGTTTAAAATTATCAGATAACACTAGATATTTTAGTCTATTAATTATTATAATAGAGTATGAGATGGTTATATAATTGAGACAAAAAAGGTATACACCTAGGTGGGGCCTAGGCGGTGTTTCTCTTTTACGGCTTAGACATAGAAAACACCTACACTTTTTTGCCAATATAGGGGATGGAGAGATTATCATGAGCAACATGCAGCAAAAAACAGACGTTATCTTAATTGGTGCAGGAATTATGAGTGCAACGTTAGGCTCATTACTAAAAGAATTAGCACCAGAATGGGAAATTAAAGTTTTTGAAAAACTCGCAAGTGCCGGGGAAGAAAGCTCTAACGAATGGAATAATGCAGGTACAGGGCATTCTGCGCTATGCGAACTGAACTATACTTCCGAAAAAGCTGACGGATCTATAGATATTAGTAAGGCTGTAAAAGTGAATGAGCAATTCCAGCTTTCAAGACAATTTTGGGCATATCTTGTAAAGAGCAAATTAATTCGTAATCCACAAGATTTTATTATGCCACTACCTCATATGAGTTTAGTACAAGGGAAAAAAAATGTTGAGTTTCTAAAAAACCGTTTTGAAGCGCTTTCAAAAAATCCACTGTTTCAAGGAATGGAATTTTCTGATGCTCCTGAAACATTAAAAAAATGGCTTCCACTCATTATGGAAGGCCGCACATCTAATGAACCGATGGCGGCAACGAAGATTGACTCTGGAACAGATGTTAACTTCGGTGCATTAACACGTATGTTGTTTGATTACTTAAAAACAAAAAATGTCGAGCTAAACTACAAGCATAGTGTCGAAAATATTAAGCGCACGAAAAATGGTTTGTGGGAAGTAAAAGTACACGATATGAATAGTGGTAAAATTGAGCATCATACTGCTAAATTCGTCTTTATTGGCGGCGGTGGCGGTAGCCTACCTCTACTTCAAAAGACTGGTATCCCTGAATCAAAACATATCGGTGGATTCCCGGTAAGTGGACTATTTATGGTATGTAAAAACCAAAAAGTTGTAGAGCAACATCATGCGAAAGTGTACGGTAAAGCTAAGGTTGGTGCTCCGCCAATGTCTGTACCTCATCTAGATACGAGATATATAGACAATAAAAAAGCTTTACTGTTTGGACCATTCGCAGGCTTCTCACCTAAATTCTTAAAAACAGGTTCAAATCTTGACTTAATCGGTTCTGTAAAACCGAATAACGTCTTAACGATGTTAGCCGCTGGTGTAAAAGAAATGGGACTTACAAAATACTTAATTCAGCAAGTTATGTTATCACATGAAAAACGTATGGAAGAATTACGCGAATTCATTCCGAACGCAAAAAGTGAAGATTGGGATATTGTAGTTGCTGGGCAACGTGTACAAGTAATTAAAGATACTGATGCTGGCGGTAAAGGGACACTTCAATTTGGTACAGAAGTAGTAAGTGCAGCTGACGGCTCAATCGCCGCATTACTAGGCGCATCACCAGGTGCTTCTACTGCTGTTCACGTCATGCTTGAAGTATTAGAAAAATGTTTCCCAAGCCGCATGGTAGAATGGGAAGAAAAAATAAAAGAAATGATTCCTTCATATGGCATTTCACTAACTGAAAATCCAAGATTGTTCCAAGATCTTCACACTTCTACTGGTCGTACACTTGGATTAAACGAAAAAGAAACTGTTCATAATTAATGAAGAAATAAAAAAACGTCCGATATATTCGGACGTTTTTTTGTCTACTAAAAATTATACTTATCAATATTATCTTTCGTAAATACAACTCGTTCTGGTAATACGATAATTCCATTCCCTTCTGCCTCATAATCATATCCTTGAATGGAGTTTGGCTCTACCTTCACTTTTCCAATTCCTTTTACTTCGAAGCTATCCCCTACTTTTAACTTCTTCCCTTTTACAACAATTTCATTTGCTACATACGTTGCGAGAGCACCTTGTTGTTTTACATCCCATAAACCAAATTGTGCTACTGTTCCTCGTTTTACGTAATCACGCATAACGTTTGGTGTAGAGAAGCCAGTTACGACAACCTTTTTATCCATTTTTAAATTTTCAGCTGCTTGTGCCATTGCCGGAAGTGCCGTTGCATCTGGACAAATGACTGCGTTAATATCAGGATACGTTTTTAAAATATTCTCTCCTACTGACAAAGACTTTTGCGCATTATTTTCACCGTACTGCGTCGTTACAATTTCCCAGTTCGGATATTTCTTTTTAATAATTTCTTTCGCTTTCGTTACCCATTGGTTTTGATCCGTTACTGTCGGGCTAGAATAAAAGAAGGCTACTTTTCCTTTATCTCCAATTTGCTTTGAAGTCATTTCTATTAATAAATTAGCAAGTTGGTCTGGTGTTCCTTGGCTTATATAAAAAGAACGATCTTTCGGATTCACATCAGAATCCCATGTTAACACCGTCATCCCTTTTTTCTTAGCACGTTGCAGTGATTGCGATAACCCATCCACTGACGTAGATGAAACCATAATCGCATCATAGTTTTGATTAATGAAATTGTTTATATATTTAACTTGCCCTGAAACACTCGCTTCAGACGGTCCATCATACTTCACTTGCACGCCTAACTTATCTCCCATCTCTTTTGCCCCTTCACCACCCGATGTGAAGAAACCAACTCCTGTTAATTTCGGAATAAATGCAAATTTCACATCATCAACCTTTTTCTTATCTGCCGTTTGGCTAGAACACGCAATTAAACCGATTAAACAAATACATACAATCAATACAATCCCCAGTTTTCTCTTCATGACATTTCCCCCTTATGCAAATTCTTTCTTTTCTCCGCTAAGAATTGATGTAATTTGAAATGTCTCATAATAACTGAAAGAATAAGGATAATACCTATTACTACATTGGATTGTTCATTTGTTAAACCCGTCATTTGCAAGCCATACTGCATGAGCCCAATGAAAATACTCGCCAGTACAGTACCAATAATGCTTCCTTTTCCGCCTGTAATAAGTGTACCGCCTAAGACGACTGCTGTAATGATTGGTAAAATTGTTTCACTTCCCATATCAGCACGTGCGGAACCGAAGTAGGCAGTTAAGAAAGCGCCTCCTAATCCACCTCCTAACCCTGAAAGTATGTAAGCAATAATGACTACTTTTTTCGTTTTAATCCCAGTGTATTTTGCTGCATTTTCGTTCGCACCTGTTAATTTTACATGGCGCCCGTATATAGTTCGATGAAATAATACAGTACATAAAACTGTTAATACGATCAGTAGCCATAATAAATTCGGTATTCCTATAAAACTACCATTTGCCAGTTGTACAAATACGTCTGGTAAACCGCTTATTCCTTCATACCCAGAAGCACCTGCCCCTCCTGAAATGACGAGGGCAATTCCCCCGTATAAAAACATCGTTCCGAGTGTAACGACGAGTGGTTCTACATCCGTCATTTTTATAATGAGTCCGTTTAAAGCGCCTGCTAAACAACTAATTATTAGGGCGATTATAACAGCAAACAAAATAGGTATTCCGTTCATCCAAAGTACACCGATTAAGATCGAAGTGAGCCCCATTATTGAGCCGATCGATACATCAATTCCTCCTGTTACTATAACAAAAGTCATTGGTATCGCCGCAATTGCGATAAATAAGAAATCATTTGTACTAAAAAGGAGATTACTAATATTTAAGAAATCACTATTTATTAAACTAAAAAGGATGAATTCTACAAGAAGTAATACAATTAGAACCCCTTCCCATCTATATACATACTTCATAGATTCACCCTCCTTTCTGCCTTCCACTTTTTCATAACACTATCTAATATGATGATAAGTAATAATAAAAAACCTGAAATAGCATTATTCCAAAATGCTGGTATTTTTAAAAAGACGAGTGAGCTACTTATTGTTTCTAAAAATAACGCTCCTAATGCAGCTCCAAATAAAGATCCTGTTCCTCCTTTTAAGTGAATTCCTCCTAGTACAGCGGCTGCGATTACTTGTAATTCTAATCCTGTACCTGTTTGATTTGGCACGAAACCGATATTCATAACAAATATGCAACCAGCGATCGCAGCGCTTATGCCTGAAATCATAAACGCATATATCTTCACTTTATTAACAGGTATACCAATAAGCCTCGCGCCATCTTCATTATCACCTACCGCATAAAAGTATCTTCCCAATGGCACTTTTCTTAAAAAGAAGTATAGTAGTAGTAAAATAATAAGAACGAACCATACAGTTATAGGTAAACCAAGAATGATGATAGATGGCAGCTGCTTAAAATCGTTTGGAATATCTTCAATCCACTTCCCGCCTGTGAAAATTAACATTGTACCTCTAATAATTCCTAACATGCCTAATGTCATAATAATGGCTGGTACCCGAAACTTCGCAACTCCAATACCATTTACGAAACCAATAATGGCCCCAAGTATAATAGCTACAAATATCGACAAGAATGCACTATACCCATTCGTTAACATCATTCCGCAAACTGCTGCACTTAACCCCATGCTTGAACCAACTGATACATCTATATTTTTCGTAAATAAGACGAACGATTGACCGATTGCTAGCACGACTAAAATAACGCTTGATTTCATCAGTAAAGATAACGAGTTAAATTGAATAAAACTAGGGTTTATCATTCCTACAATAGCTATATAAATTAGTAGTAACAGTATGATAGACGTTTCATGCATTTTTAACATACGTTTCATTCCGCTACACCTCCGTATGCAAGGCGTGTAACTTCATTCACACTCAGTTGTTCTTTTTCCATATGAGAAACAAATCGCCCATTTCTCATTACATATACACGGTTTACTAATTGGACAATTTCTTCAACATCTGAAGAGATTAATAAAATTGCGAGTCCTTCCCTTTTCATTTTTTTTATCGTCTCATACACTTCAAGCCTTGCTTTCGCATCAATTCCGCGAGTCGGCTCATCAAGAATAATAATTTTAGGATTACATGCAAGATACTTCGCAAGCACGACCTTCTGCTGATTACCTCCTGATAAAGATGCCAGTTCTTTATTCATATTCTGTACAACAATTCGGAACTGTTCTATAAACGAATTAACTAAAGCGCTTTCTTTTTCTTGATTTATAAAAAAGCGATTATTTTGATATAAACTTGCTGCTGCAATATTTTCTTTAACAGAAGCAATTGAGAAAATTCCATTCCTCGCTCTATCCTCTGGCACATAAACTAGTCCTTCGTCTAGCCTTTTATGCAAAGAACACGTATCAATTGATTTTCCACCCAATAAGATAGACCCTGATTTTATAGTTTTCAATCCAAATATCGCTTCTGCTAATTCCGTTCTGCCAGATCCTATAATGCCAGCAACACCTACAACCTCACCGGCATGTACAGTGAATGATATATTTTCGAATGCGTGACCATTTATATCAACCACTTCTAATATTTTTTTCGTCTTTACTGTCTCTTGAACTACTTCTATTTTCTCTTTCTGTTTATATCCTTTTGGCAATAGTCCCTCCATCAGCATGTCATATGTATAGTCACATACATCACCTTGGCTTACAACCATTCCATCACGTAGTATTGCTACTTTGTTGGCAATTTCAAAGATTTCTGGAAAACGATGTGTAATATAAATCATCCCGATTCCTTTTTCTTGTAAACTTTTCATCAACACAAAAAGACTCTTAATTTCGTGTGTTGTTAATGTCGATGTTGGCTCATCTAGAATAAGAATCTCAGCTTCTCTTATTAATCCTCTAACGATTTCTACTAACTGTTGTTGCGCAATCGATAATGTTCCTCCTAGTTTATTAAGGTCAATATCCCATCCTAAGCTGCTAATCAATTGCTGAATCTGTACTTTTAGTTTCTTTTTCTTTTCTTTTAACCCGATACACATATTTTCTTCAATAGTCATATGCGGAAAAATGAGTGGTTCTTGCGGTATTAAATAAATACCTTTTCGGTGTGCTTCTGATGGATTTGAAAACTGTTGCTTCATTCCTTTTACATACATCTCTCCATCATCATACGAATATAACCCCGTTAATATTTTCATTAATGTTGATTTCCCGGCGCCATTTCCCCCCACTAAAGCGTATATATCTCCGCGCTCTACTTGTAAGTTCACTTCTTTTAATACAAGTTGATTTAAAAACGCCTTACTCATTTTCTTTACTTGTAATAAAGGTACGTTCTCCACATGATGTCACCTGCCTTTATCCAGAACATTTTTTGAGAAAATGATTATTTGTTCTACTTGTTTTGTAGCATTGTATATTCCTTTTTTTATATCTAGAACACTTTTTTCTACGTACTATTAATCGTTTCAACTGGAATAAACAAAATATATGTTACATATGTTTAAGCTGTGGTCAATTGTTGAAAGGGATGAAGAGTATGACTCAGCTGAACTTTGAAGAAAATTTATTAACTAAAGTAGCTTGGTACTATTATAAAGACCAATTAACACAACAGGAGATCGCGTCACTTCTTCATATTTCAAGAAATAAAGTCGTCCGGTTATTAGGTAAAGCGCGGAGTGAAGGTATCGTTACATTTCACGTAAAAGGGACTGGTTTGCACTGTTTAAGTATTGAGCGTGACCTAATGAAAAAATTCCACTTAAAAGATGCTTTTATTATCCCTACCCCAGTAAACAATTATCACGCTTCTCTCGGAAAAGCTGCTGCACAATATTTAGAAACTCATCTCCAGCAAGGCGATTTACTCGGTATTGGCTGGGGAGAAACAATTAGCAAAATGCTAGAAAACATTCATTTTGAAAGTTCTATCAACCTTTCAATCGTAACGCTCACAGGCGGGGTAAATCACTATCTCCCGAGAAAACAAAACTATTTACACTACATGCAAGGCGAACTTCACATTATCCCTACGCCGTTTCTAGCGTCTACAACCGAAATGGCACAAAGTATTCTATCAGAACCGAGCGTAAAAGATATGCTTCAAGTCGCTTCACTTGCTCATACGGCTGTTGTCGGTATTGGGGGATTATCTCAAGACGCTACGATTGTAAAAGAAGAAAAATTAACACTACGTGAGATGACATATATTCGTAGTCAAAACGGTGCTGGCGATATTTTAGGACAGTTTTATAATACAAATGGCGATTTATTAGAGCTCTCGCATCACAATCGTCTAATTGGCACGCCCCTCTCTATTTTGCGCAATATGAAGCATGTCGTCGGTGTTGCTGGAGGTACTGAAAAGATAGATGCAATTTATGGTGCCTTAAAAGGAAAGTTTATTCATTCATTAATTACCAATGAGGAAACTGCCCTCTCCTTATTACGAAAGGATGGTGATTGTTAATGTCCCATTTATTAGCTTTCGATGCTGGTACAGGGAGCATTCGAGCAGTTCTTTTTGATTTACATGGTAATCAAATTGCAGTAAGTCAAAAAGAATGGATTCACAAATCTGACCTTCGTTATCCAGGCTCTATGAACTTTGATGTAGTAGAAAATTGGAAGCTAGTACAAGAATGTACGAAAGAGGTGCTTCAAAAAAGCAACACTCCTGCCTCTTCTATTCTTGCTATTAGCGCTACAAGTATGCGAGAAGGATTTGTTTTATATGATCAAGATGGGCAAGAAATATGGGCGTGTGCAAATGTTGATGGGCGCGCATCCGTCGAAGTTAGTGAATTAAAAGAAATTCGGTCACATCTTGAAAAAGATTTATATACAAAGTCTGGTCAAACTTTTTCATTAGGTGCTTTACCACGCCTACTCTGGATAAAAAAACATGAACCCGACGTCTATAATAATATTCACTCTTTTACAATGTTAAACGATTGGATTTTATATAAACTAAGCGGCGTACTACAAATCGATCCCTCAAACGGATGCACGTCAGGTATTTTTGACTTACAAAATAGAGTGTGGGATAACGATGTCGCTAAGGAGTGCGGCCTATCTTTGCCATTTTCACCAACAGTAAATGAAGCTGGTACAGTAATTGGCAACGTTACAAAAGAGTGTGCAGCATTAACTGGATTACGTGAAGGGATTCCTGTCGTCGCCGGGGGTGGAGATGCTCAAATGGCATCGCTCGGAACAGGAATCGTGAAACCGAATCAAACGTTAATATGCGGGGGTAGCTTTTGGCAACAAGAAGTGAATGTTACTGAGCCAATAACAGATCCACATGCTGCGATTCGAGTAAATTGTCACGTTGTTCCGAACCTATGGCAATATGAAACAATCGCCTTTTTCCCAGGTCTCGTTATGCGCTGGTTTCGAGACGCTTTTTGCCAAGAAGAAAAGAAACTTGCTGATAAACTCGGTGTAGATGCTTATGAATTACTAGAAGAACAAGCGAAAGACGTACCTGTCGGTTCACATGGCATTATCCCTACTTTTTCAAACGTTATGAACTACATTTCTTGGCGTCATGCCGCACCTTCTTTTTTAAATTTAAGTTTAGACGCTGACAAATGCGGAAAAAAAGAACTGTTTCGTGCTATTGAAGAAAATGCAGCCTTCATTACACTTGGAAACTTAAAATTAATAAAAAATCTAACTGGCACATTCCTTTCTGAAGTTATTTTTGCTGGCGGTGCCGCTAAAGGAAAACTATGGCCACAAATTCTATCAGACGTACTCGGTATTCCTGTAAAAGTACCTGTTGTGAAAGAAGCAGCTGCTTTAGGAACTGCGATTGCTGCTGGAGTTGGTGCTGGCATATATTCATCTATGGAAGAAACTGCCGAAGAGTTTGTACAGTGGGAGCAAACATTCGAACCAGTTACTGAAAATCACGAACTATATAAAGAGTTCTATGAAACATGGAAAACTGTATATGACAGTCAGCTCGCTTTAGCTGATAAAGGGCTCACCTCACATATGTGGATTGCGCCTGGTGCACTGTAACACATTACATAAAGGAGTGAACTGTATGTTAAAAGCGAATGAAAATGACTTCTCCTATCGCTTCGGTGATAACGGGCCGAAATATTTAATACAAGGTCCAAATATTGATCTTGGCCTTGTTGTCATTCAACCGGGCCAGGAGTTTCAAAACCATTATCATACGACGTGCGAAGAGGTCTTTTATGCATTAGAAGGTGAAATAGATTTCTATGTGAATAATGAAAGAGTTCCAATTAAACAAGGTGATGTCCTGCAAGTTCGTCCTCATGAATCTCACTATCTTATTAACCATTCTGACAAACCTTTTAAAGCTGTTTTTATTAAGTCACCACATTTACCAAATAAAGATACTGTACAAACGGAAAATCCAACATTAACGAAGGAGTGATTTGGAATGACTTGGGGATTTAAAAATCGATTAAATACAATTTTACCTGATGGTAGAGCGGTTATGTTAGCAATAGATCACGGTTATTTCTTAGGACCAATTCACGGACTAGAACAACCACTTGAAACAGTAAAAAACTTACTTCCTTATACAGACTCCCTCTTTTTAACGCGCGGTGTACTTAGCTCCTGTATTCCTGAAAACTGCAGCACACCGATGGTTATGCGTGTATCTGGCGGCGCTACTGTCGTCGGTAAAGATTTAGCGAATGAAACAATTGTTACACCTGTAAAAGAAGCAGTGAAGCAAAACGCAATTGGCGTTGGCGTTTCTGTTTTTGTCGGATCAGACTATGAAACACAAACTGTTACAAATCTCGCAAATGTAGTCTCTGAAGCTCACGATTACGGCCTACCTGTACTCGGCATTACCGCAGTCGCAAAAGAATTACAAAAACGTGAAGCTCGCTTTCTAGCACTTGCTTCCCGCGTATGTGTTGAAATGGGTGCTGATATTATTAAAACGTATTACTGCGAAGGGTTCGAAAAAATAACGAGCACATGCCCTGCCCCAGTAGTCATCGCGGGCGGCCCCAAACTAGATTCAATTGAAGACGCATTAAACATTACGTACAATGCACTGCAAGAAGGCGCAATTGGAGTAGACATGGGCCGAAACATATGGCAATCCGAGCACCCAGCTGCGATGATCCAAGCAATACATGGCATTGTAAAAAATGGATTGAATGTGAAAGAGGCACTTGAACTTTATGATGATGTGAAGAATTAATGTGAAAAGACAGACTATTTATTAGTCTGTCTTTTTTACTTTGCAGTGAAACTTTCTTAATCCGTCTTCTAATATGATACATACTTAAATTTTATACACCTTCAAATGATTACTCTTGATGATTACTATTAAGCTTTGAAACTTTCTTACCTTCTCTATAATCAAGACAAGACACTTCAATTAATAAGCCATTAAATACTGTAAAATAAAAACCATAACTACTACCTCAAAACCAATATGAAAAGCTTCTGGATACATCACTTCCTTATTCCCTTTAAATGCTTTTGGATCACTTAGTACAAGTATAAAACCACTCTCATCACTCATCACTACAAGTGCTTTCCCTTTTTGCTCCAAAAATTGAAAATCAAAAAATGTTTCAAAGAAATGTCTCGCTTCCGATAAATCATCAACACATAAATTTAAATGATTCAGCTTCATGTACTCATCTCCTTTTAAACTGAGGGTATATGGATTCATTTTTTTCATAACACTTAAATATGTAAGGAAAAATATTCAAGCGTTCCATCTAAGACTATGCTTTATAAGTCTAATATTTTTTTCTATAGCCTAGAACGTTTTTTAAATGAATGAAAGATTTCCTATCATTCCCATCCCCCAATAATAAAAAAGAGGATACATGTTTGCTTCTACAACATGTATCCTCTGCTTGTATATTACAACTGTTGATAAGCCGATTTCGATGATTTCACATAATAAACCGCATGATCCACATTAATAATATGATCTGGTTTTGGTTTACCACGTCCCGCTCTATGTCCAGCTAAGTGTTCTTCACTTGTTTCCCAGTTTTTCCATGCTTCTTCCGATTCCCAGCGAATCATTACGACTACTTCTTCGTCACCGCGTCTTACTTTTTTAACGAGAACACTTAAATCGATGAAGCCTTCAAATTTTTCAATTATGCCTTCTCCAGTGAAACGTTCTACAACTATATTTGATGTACCTTCTTTTACTGTAAATGTTTTCGTTTCGATAAACATATATCCCACTCCCTCTTCGTAATACGAATACTAGTATTCTTCTATTATAATTGATTATGATAATTATTTTCAATTGTAAAGTTTTAATTTTTTGAATTATGCTGATTTCTTTTCTATCGCCTCATCTAAAAATTTGAAATATGGAAGTAACATCCCTATTAAAGAGGTGACACATATAATTGCACCGATAATTAAATATAGCACTCTTACTCCCAACATTTCACTCAATATTCCCCCTACTAACACACCTAACGGCATAGCGGATCGTATGAAAAATAAACGCACTGAAAATACTTGTCCTATCATATTATTTGGGACGATTTGTTGGCATATTGTCGTGTTATGAACATTGAAAAATGCAATACAAATCCCTGCTATTACTTCAATTATTATTGCAATGATAATACTATGATTGAATCCTAATGAAATGTATGTGAGTCCCCCTATAAACAATCCTCCAAGCATAAGTATACGCCGACTTTTATATGTTACTTTTCCGACTAATACTGAGCCAATTACGTAGCCAAGTGGAAAACCTGCCATGAAATAACCGTACTCTGCATATCCCGCTGACAGCTCGTCTTTTATATAAGGAAGATTTGTGACCATCGTTACCCCTACTCCAAACTGCACGAAAGTAAGAAATATACCGAGCCAAACGATGATTGGTTTTGTAAAAAAATATGTAAAACCGTGAAGAAACTGTCCAAGCCACGTTTTCCGAATAGGTTGCGACGTTCTATTTTCTTTTATATAAAGTAAGAAAGTGCCACTAACAAATAAACAAATGCATACGAAAGATAATGTAAGTTCTGTTCCAATGAAATGAATGACTACTCCACCTAATACTGGCGCAAGAAACATCATAAGGCGAGTCATTCCATCAATGTACGCATTCGCATCTTGAAGTTGTTCTTTCCTTACAATGCTCGGTGTAATGGCTTGACTTGCAGGTGTATAAAGTGGTGTAATAAGTCCCACTACAATTTGAACAACATAAATGTGCCAAACTTCTATACTACCCGAAACTAACATCACCAAAGGTAATAAGAATACGGACGCTCGTATCCATTGTGAAAAAATCATAATCCACTTCCGGCTCCATTTATCAATAAACGGACTGCTGATTAATTGCAGTATGAGTGATGGGATGAAATATAATAACCACATACTACTTAAAGCCATTTCTGATCCTGTTAACTCATATACTAGAATTGAATTACATAACGTTCCGAAAGCCCCTCCTAATTCTGAGATTGCACTACCAATCCACATAAAAAAAAACGAACGATTTTTCAATACATTTTTCAATTTCATACACCAACTTTTCTTTTATATTCCTCCCTTTATGTACATTCTCGTTGTTAATTATCTATTCAAAAACATATCTAATTCTTTCGCTAAAGACTGTACTGCTTTCTTTCTTAATACATATTTTCCATCGTGTATATCCACTAACTTCGCTGCACGTAACAATTTCAAATGGTGGTGTACAGTCGATTTACCAAGTTGCAATCTTTCTGTAATTTCCTGCAATGTTCGTTCTTTTTCGAACAACATTTTTACAATGCGTAACCTCGCTTCATCTCCAAGAGCTTTATGTTTTTGAACTAAAAAATAATTCGGTTCATATGGATCTTCAGGATGGATACTTTCGTTTGCAACTGGATAATGAAATACTTTCGTATCATCAATATCTGCTTCAATATTCCACGGTCTGTACGTCATTTGCGGAATAAGAAGTACGTGATGAACACTTGGCTCTGGCATATAGTTCACTCCGCCAGTCGCCCACTCGACAAACTCTTCCGGCTTCATCTTTTTATTCATTTCATTTTTTGCTTCATAATCTCGTTTTAATATAGAAAGTATTTCTTCTTCCTCACTCTTAATTACACTCTCATACCACCCTGTCATTACAGCGATTAAATGAGATTTCAGCACTTGTACATCTACATCACATATAAAGCGAATGTACGTAGAGAAAAACTGATGATCATGTGTTAATTCCTTTAATTCATGTATTGCAGTTACATCTCTACTTGCGGCTAAACGTCTTTTTTTCTCATATTTCTCCCCTAAAAACGGTAAACATGTATACTTCAAATCTTCTTCTGAAAGTGAATCGATTTTAGCATGAAACTGCGATACATCCTGCATGTCTTCTTCATACAACACCTGAAGTAATGCTTTCCACGTATTATGTTCTTCGACAAATTGTAAGTGCTCTCTCATTTCTTCTGTTAATGATTTCTTAATTTCTTCCCATTCATTTTGACTCTTTTCAAGAGTATCAATTAACCGCTTATGAGTAATTGCTGCAATGCCAAGCGCACATTCGAAAAGTATCGAATATTTCACTTGAACGTTATAAGTTTCCCTCTTTCTACTCGTTATGTGATAGACCTCCATTTTTATCCCCTCCTTGTTTGCTATATATTTAATTCTATTTTTATCGAATTTAACCTTCTATATTTTTAGAATTATTTTGCAACTTCAAAAAAACTCTAATCAATGAGCAAATAGAGAAAGGTTTATACTCTTTTTCATTCTGACTTAATTAAAGCCTTGATTATTAAGTATCATATTAAAAAGAAGTTTTTTAATGGCTCTGTTATAAGTTGTCTTTCACCCTCTTGTGCAACTATAGAAAAGGTTTATTGAAGAGAAAAGAGAATTGGTTTTATGAAGAAAAATGAACAGGAGGCTATACGAATGGGAAGAAAAGAAATGTTGCAAAATGGAGTCCAACAAGTTTTTTACGAAGAAGAATGGTACCCACCAATATCAGAAGCGTTAAAGAATCTTACGGTTGAACAAGCATGTTGGCAACCAGAAGGTGCTGCCAGTAATACGATTTGGGAAAATGTGAACCATTTATTAATCTTTAAAGAACGCCTACTTTCCCGCTTACATGAAGACGACACATTTGTTGCTCCACAAAATAATGATGAGACATTTATCCAAGGTGGACCTAATGATGATGCCGCTTGGCAGCAAACCGTAAAGCGAACGCTTCAAGTACATGATGCCTTACAATCTTCATTAACCGCCCTTCAAGAAGCAGAACTAGATCAACTAAGTCCTTCTCTACCAGTTTGGCAACAATATATGAATATCCTTTTGCATGATGCTTATCATACAGGACAAATTATACAGCTTCGGAAACTTCAAGGTTCATGGCCAACTCACCGTTCTTATTTATAAAGTGAAATTTTAATCAGCTCTTACCAATCGGGATTTTGCGGGCAGCCCATCCCCACCTCACTTCTTTGCTTTCCTTGAATTTTGAGGTAAAAATCTTACTGCCCGTTAATCCGGAATAAACGATGTTTAAAATCGCATACGTTTAATATCCAACAAAACAATTGAAAACAGCTAATTGTTCGATAATTACTACGATTGCTCAAAATAAAGCAAATTAAAATACATTGATTCCTAACATAACTTACATGCTTCATAACTTCTAATCATAATCCAAATTTGGAAGAATAGATGCTTTTTTATATACAAATAATAACTCTCAAGGAGTTGTTGACATGTATTTCATATTGAATATGTTAGGGATTTTCGTTGTCATATTAATCATTTTCTTATGTTCGCCTAATAAAAAACATATAAAATGGAGACCAATTGTAATTCTCATCCTATTGGAGCTTTTTATTACGTGGTTTATGTTAGGCACAAAGCTCGGCAGTATTATCATTAATAAAATTGCGTCATTTTTCAGTTGGCTACTAGCATGTGCGAATGAAGGTATTCGATTTGCATTTCCTTCAGCTATGGAAAGTCAGCACATTGATTTCTTCTTTAGTGCGTTACTTCCTATCATTTTTGTTATTACTTTTTTCGATATTCTTTCTTATTTCGGAATCTTAACTTGGATTATTGATAAAGTAGGTGCAGTTATTTCAAAGATTTCTCGTTTACCAAAGTTAGAAAGTTTCTTTTCGATTCAAATGATGTTTTTAGGAAACACCGAAGCACTTGCGGTTGTTCGGGATCAATTATCTGTTTTAAAAGAAAATCGATTATTAACTTTTGGAATTATGAGTATGAGTAGCGTTAGCGGATCCATTCTTGGTGCTTATTTATCAATGGTTCCAGCAACATATATTTTCAGCGCAATCCCATTAAACTGTATTAACGCATTAATTTTAGCCAATGTATTAAATCCTGTGGAAGTTTCGAAAGAAGAAGACGTTGTTTACACACCTTCAAAACATGAAAAAAAGGATTTCTTTTCTACTATTTCAAACAGTATGTTAGTTGGGATGAATATGGTTATCGTTATTTTAGCTATGGTAATTGGTTATGTAGCTTTAACAGCATGTTTAAATGGGATTTTAGGATTTTTTGTAACGGGGTTAACAATTCAAAAAATCTTCTCCATTATCTTTAGTCCTTTTGCATTTTTACTCGGTTTATCAGGCAGTGATGCTATGTATGTAGCTGAATTAATGGGGATCAAAATAACGACGAATGAATTTGTTGCAATGATGGATTTAAAATCAAACTTAAAGTCGCTACAACCGCATACGGTTGCGGTTGCAACGACATTTCTAGCTTCTTTTGCTAACTTTAGTACAGTAGGTATGATTTACGGAACTTACAATTCATTATTTGGCGGAGAAAAATCATCAGTCATCGGTAAAAATGTTTGGAAGCTTCTTGTTAGCGGGATGGCTGTTTCTTTATTAAGTGCTATGCTCGTTGGGCTATTTGTATGGTAAATAATTTTTATAATAAAAGACACCCAAGCCAATTGAGTGTCTTTTATTATTATTTTCGAATTTGCCCATTTCCACGAATCACATATTTTGTAGAAGTTAATGCTGGAAGCCCCATTGGTCCTCTTACGTGTAACTTTTGTGTACTTATACCAATTTCCGCTCCGAATCCAAATTCGGATCCATCTGTAAAACGAGTCGATGCATTATGATAAAGTACCGCGGCATCTACAGAAGTAAAAAACTTGCTGACATTTTCCTCGTTTTCAGTAATAATTGCTTCAGAATGCATAGATCCATACGTATTTATATGATGAATCGCTTCTTCAACAGTGGAAACCACTTTCACTGCTAGTGTGAGAGATAAAAACTCAGTTTCCCAGTCTTCTTCTGTCGCAAGTAAGATAGAAGGATCAATCTCCACTGCTTTATTATCACCACGTAGCTCCACTCCTCTTTCCTTCAAGGAAGAAAACAACTCGCTACCATATTGCTCTGCCCACTTCTCATGAAGTACAATCGTTTCAATTGCATTACATACAGATGGACGCTGCGTTTTTGCGTTTATAATAATATCAAATGCCATTTGTTTATCCGCTGTTTCATCAATGAAAATATGACAATTCCCCGCACCTGTTTCAAGTACTGGAACAGACGCTTCCCTCACTACTGTATCAATTAATTGTTTACCGCCTCTTGGTATAAGAACATCCAAGTACTCGTTCAATGTAAACAACTGTTTTGCACTATCTCTCGTTGTATCTTCTATGAGCTGTACACTTTCTGAAGGCAAGCTAGTCTGCTTAAGCGCCCGGTGAATAACGCTAACGATGGCTTTGTTAGAATGAATAGCAGAAGAACTACCACGTAGTATTACTGCGTTTCCTGTTTTTAAACAAATTGTAGCAGCATCAACAGTTACATTCGGTCTTGCCTCATAAATCATTCCGACAACCCCAAGTGGTACGCGCATCTCCTGAATAGATAGTCCATTTGGCCTTTCCCATGCACTTACACATTCTCCTACAGGATCACGTAATTCAATTAGCTGCTTAATCCCCTCTGTCATATCAATAATACGATTTTCAGTTAGCAGAAGACGATCAAGGAGTGAATCAGAAAATCCTTTTGCCTTACCTTCTTCAATATCCCTCTTGTTTTCTTCTAAAATATAAGCTGTTTCTAATATTAACTGATCAGCTATTGCGGAAAGTGCTTCGTTTTTTTGCTCTGTAGATTTAAGCACAAGCTCTCTAGCAACCTCTTTTGCTTTTATCCCCTTTGCCAACACTTCATTCATTTTTATTTCCTCCTTTTTAAAGTGAAACCCAATGATCCCTATGGATGACTTCATAACTATGTCTCTCGCCTCTTACTTGAATATCTTGGCTTTGCATACCTTTTACATCTCTTAGTTCCTCTGCACTATATGTGCATTGTCCTTTTCCTATTACGCGCCCTTGTTGCGTTACAACCTCTACAACTTCACCCACTTGGAAAAATCCTGATACATTCGTAACACCAGCTGGAAGTAAACTCTTACCATGCTGAATGATGGCAGTAGCTGCCCCAGCATCTACTTCAATTTGTCCGCTAACAAGCGAATGTAAGGCAATCCATTGCTTGTTCATCTTCATTTCTTTTTGAGGAGCATTACCAACATACGTTCCATCACCCTTACCCTTCAAAACATCTACAAGCTTTTCCTGTCCACGTCCTGTTCCGATAAATACACTCACACCAAGAGAGAGCGCTGTCTTTGCAGCATCGATTTTTGATTTCATACCGCCAGTCCCAAGTTTTGAGCCAGCATCTCCTGCAAGAGAAGAAATTTCTTCCGTAACTTCAGGAAGAAAATAATATTTTTTTGCATCCGCATTTTTCTGAGGATTTTTGTCATATAACCCGTTCACATCCGTAAAGATCATGAGCATATCCGCCGAAACAAGCCCGCTTACTAAAGCTGACAGCATATCATTATCACCGAACGTCAGCTCCTCTAAGGAGATGGAATCATTTTCATTAATAATTGGAAGAGCGGAGCGGTTTAATAATTCTCCTAACGTAGCGTAAGCATTACTATATTGTTCTTTTCTAGAAAAATCACTTCTCGTCAGCAAAAGTTGCGCAGTAACGATGCCATATTTACGGAATTCCTCGGTGTACGCCTGCATTAACAAACTTTGTCCAACAGCTGCTGCAGCCTGTTTCCCTTTAATCGTTACAGGTCTGCTAGGATATCCTAGCGCTGAAAAACCTGCAGCGACGGCTCCAGATGTAATTAACACAACCTCGTGCCCATCTTCTTTCAACCGAGCCAATGCGGCAACGTGATCTGAAAGCTGTTCTGTAGAGATGCCTCCGTGACTATCTGCCAAGGAACTACTCCCAATCTTTACAACAACTCGTTGTTTTTTCACTTTTTTATCCCCCAAGTCTAAAATCAAAGTTTTTTATAAATTACACTTCATTCACTTTGTAACTATATCTATTCTCATCAATGCTGCAATGAAGTATTTAAGAGCAAAATAAAAATGACCGCTTCGCCCTTAATAAAATAAAAAGGACGAAACGGTCATTGTTCCGCGGTACCACCTTAATTGATATACATAGATATCCACTTGGTGCCTATAACGCAGGCGAACGCCTAAACTTTCATTTAAGACTCAGGGATAGGTTCGATATATTCTATACGAGGAATCTTTCAGCCGGTGAATTCCACTCTCTTTCGCAAGAAGACATATGTACTAGTTCCCTTCAACGATTTTCAATCTAATTTTTTTATATTATGCGATATAGTTCGATTCGGTGTCAAGAGGTATTTTTAAAAATAAATAGAGCCGCAAGTTATTTGTATGAAATTATCTCCCTACTGAATGAAAATACAAAATGATATAAGTTTAACTCATATTCATAAACATAAAACCTTACATTATAGTGTATATATTTACATAATGTCGAATATAATTAATTTTTATCTTTTAGTGTTGCAAAAAGGAATATATTCTCTTAGAATGTTTCTTTATATTGCACAGGGATGTTATTCTTATTCTAAGAAAATAATATCAAACCGATATAATTGATTATAAAAGGAGCAAAATTGAGTTATTATGGATAAACAAATTGGATTCATCGGTTGCGGAAATATGGGAATGGCTATGATTGGCGGAATGATAAACAAAAATATAGTGTCTTCAAATCAAATTATTTGTTCAGATTTAAACACTGCTAATTTAAAAAATGCTAGTGAAAAATATGAACTAACTACAACTACCGACAACAATGAAGTAGCTAAAAATGCTGATATTTTAATTTTATCAATCAAACCAGACCTATACGCGTCAATAATTAATGAAATAAAAGAAGTAATCAAAAACGATGCTATCATCGTAACGATCGCTGCTGGGAAAAGTATTGAAAGTACTGAAAATGCCTTTAATAAAAAAGTAAAGGTTGTAAGAGTAATGCCTAATACTCCTGCTCTTGTTGGAGAGGGAATGTCTGCATTATGCCCTAATGAAATGGTGACAGAAAAAGATTTAGAAGATGTACTAAACATTTTCAATAGTTTTGGTCAAACAGAGATCGTAAGTGAAAAATTAATGGATGTTGTAACATCTGTAAGTGGTTCTTCACCAGCTTATGTATATATGATTATAGAAGCGATGGCAGATGCTGCTGTACTAGATGGTATGCCAAGAAATCAAGCATATAAATTCGCTGCTCAAGCTGTGTTAGGCTCTGCAAAAATGGTACTAGAAACAGGAATACATCCAGGTGAATTGAAAGATATGGTTTGTTCTCCTGGCGGAACGACAATAGAAGCTGTAGCAACATTAGAGGAAAAAGGACTGAGAACAGCGATTATTTCAGCTATGCAGCGTTGTACGCAAAAGTCTGTTGAACTATCTGGTCAAACTAAAAAGTAAAACTGTAAAAGAGATCGCGTTAGCTATGATTTCATATGAATTTAATTAGAAATTCACTACATGATAAACGGCCAAACTCATATATACTTGAGTTTGGCCGTTTCAGTTTTAATTATATTAAAATAATTTCATTCAAATCTTCTTTACAGGTTCTGTTTTATCCCTTACCTATTCCCTACTATGATTGTGTAATTTTATTAGAAACTAATAATTTTTCAATGCATTTCGGTAACATATCTAATAGCGTTTCAAATGCGTAGTTTACATCTAGACGTTCTGTCCATTGATGTGCATCTTTTCCTACCGGCCCCATATTTAATACTGGAACATCAAACTCTTCTAATTCCTGAAGCGGAATTGAATAACCTTTATCCCATAATGGCATATTGTCTACAAGCGAACTCATTGAATCCAGTGGATACTGCAAGCCTACATAACTTAAATCTGAAATCCCCCCAAAATAATTTTGGTTTTCAAATGTAATTTTATGATTGTAGTGTGCATACTTTTCCATTTCTACAACTACCTCTTTTATTAAAGGATTGTTGCGTGAACTCACAGCTGGATAGTACGGCGGAGCGAAGAAAAGTACAATCATCGGTGCCTTTTCTTTACATAAAATCGCTAATTTATCTACTAAATCAATGGTTACCGCACGATCATCTTTATCTCCTCTATTTTTTATAATATTAGATTGAATATGATTTATTTTTTCTCGTCCATGTTGCTCAATTGCATATGTGATAAGCTCTTCATAAGTTAATACATTTACTTTGAGATTAGGTGGTATAAATGGATTATATTTAGAAAAACGATATGCATGTTTTTCATACGACTCTTCTATTTTCTCTGCTACTTTCGTTACTTTTTGACGTAACAATGCAACTACATCTGTCATTGATTTTTCTAATAAAAACAAATTAAATAATGTAACTGCACGATGCGGAATTTGTACAGAATAATCCTCTTTTAAGTCCCTTTGAAGTAAGTTAGTTGGCGGGGGACTCGCTTCCCCTTCTACAATATCACAAAGGTCTGTGTTTAACTCTAATTCTGCTGTTATTAATGAAGCCATATAACTCCCATTTAACCCTGCAAAAGGTTCACCTACATGTGTCTCTTTTCCGTAGCAAAGAAAACCAGGTAACACTTTACCAATAGAGCCAGTGTAAATATACTTATTTTGGTCACCAGGATGTCTTGAAAACATAGGCTCTGAGTTTAAGACCGTTTTATAATCTAAGTTATGCTCTCTTGCTAAATCTAACAGTCTCGGAACAGCGGCCCTCATCCCTACAGAATTTACTTCTTCATCTGGTACAGCCAATAAAAGAACATTCCCATCAAATCTTTCTTCGCAAGCTTGCTCAATCATTGCCATTTGTAATGCGAGGCCGCATTTCATATCCATTGTTCCTCTACCAAACAGCCATTCTCCATGTTCTATATCTTCACGTACATGGTCTGGAAGTTCATCTTTATGAGAATAAAACATAGATGTTAACTTTTTAGGATTAAATGCATCTTCTTTCCACATTCCGTAATCTTGTACATCTACAACATCAAAGTGACTTACTAGAATTACAGTATTTTTTGTACTATCGCTTTTCTTTACTAGTGCTGTAACAAAATATCGTCCGTCCCCTGTCGGATTTTTTTGCAAATGGTGCGGTTTTTGTTTGAAATACTGTAAGTCAGATAATTGTTCCACAACAAAGTCTGGCAATATTACTTCAGCTTCTGAACCGGTAATACTAGGAATTTCAACAAGACTGCTTAATAATTGAACCAATTGTTCTTTTGATTGCCACTTTGACATATAAATCCCCCTATTTTCCGCATTATGAAAACTAATTCCATTATATGAATAAAAAATGACGACAGCTATCAAAATTATAGTTCTGATGTACTGCCGATTTTTATTGATATTTCATGAGCCGCTTGTTTTA
Source organism: Bacillus cereus group sp. BfR-BA-01356 (assembly GCF_022663635.1). Lineage (NCBI taxonomy): Bacteria > Bacillati > Bacillota > Bacilli > Caryophanales > Bacillaceae > Bacillus > Bacillus cereus group sp. BfR-BA-01356. The sequence goes on from NZ_JAKUFX010000073.1 coordinate 24,603, forward strand.
CCTTGCTAATAAGAAAAGATAGTCGATCATCATTAATACGATGACTAATTAACCCAACACTTAATGCTCCTACTACTTTATGATTAAATCCGATAATAGGTGCAGCTACTGAAGCTGTCCCTTCTGTTTTTTCACCATAACTGACAGCATATCCTTCATTTTTTATTTGCTTTATTTGATTAAGAAGAATTTGCTTTTGTTCTGGTAATGAAGGAAGTAAATACTCTACAATATGTTCCATTTCATTCGTTTTCATATTGGCAAGCATCGTTTTATTTGCAGCACCAATTGAAAGTGGAATTTGTTCTCCTAGATTATCGATAACTCGAATTTTTAAAGGACTATCAATTCTTTCAATGATAATAGAATGTGTTCCGTTTGGAATATTCAAATAGACACTTTCTTCCACTTCAGAAGCCAAACGTTTCATCACTTCTCTTGCAACAGATCTATAGTCTACCTTCTCCAATTGACGCAACCCTATTTCCATCCACATTGGTCCAATTTTGTACTGTTTTGTCTCTGTAATTTGTGTAACTAACCCATGCTCCATTAGAGAGTTAAGTAATCTGTGTACTGTACTAACCGGGAGATGTGTTCCATCAGCTATATCAGAAATAGCCCAATACTCTTTTTCATTTGTAGAATTCAATAATTTAATAATACTTATCGCTCGATCAATGGACTGTACCATAACTCGCCTCAACTTTACTCGTAATATGTTAGTACGCTTAATTAACTATCAATTTAGCAAACATTCGAAATGAAATCAATCTATTTATTTAATTTTCTAACAATAAAAACATATCACTAACAACGAATTGAAAACGCAAACAAAAAAATATTGACTTTTCTTTTTAATTATCTGAAAATTATAACAAGATTTCACATCACGGAATACATTCCATAATACGGAAAAACATCAAACATTATTCTATCAACTACGAAAGTGAGGAAAACAATGGCGCAAGTAAGCAATACAAACAATGAATTAAAACGTACGATGAAAAGTAGACACTTATTCATGATTGCACTCGGTGGTGTGATTGGAACCGGGTTATTTAACGGATCTGGCTTTATTATAAGTCAGGCTGGACCTGGTGGATCCGTACTTGCCTTTATTGCTGGTGGATTATTAATGTATTTCGTTATGCTATGTCTTGGTGAACTTGCTGTAGCCATGCCTGTTTCAGGTTCTTTTCAGGAATATGCTACTAAATTCATCAATCCTGCAACTGGCTTTACAATCGGATGGTTGTATTGGTTAAGCTGGGCGAATACGACCGGTCTTGAATTTACAACTGCCGGTATTACAATGCAGCGCTGGTTTCCTGATATTCCTGTTTGGGTTTGGTGTTTAATATTTGGCGTTACCATCTTCACTATTAACGCACTATCTGCTCGTAGTTATGCAGAAACAGAATTTTGGTTTTCAAGTATAAAAGTATCTGCCATTATAGCTTTTATAATTCTTGGTGGCGCCGCTATGTTCGGTTTTATTGATTTAAAAGGCGATGAACCAGCTCCACTTCTTTCAAATTTCGTAAATCATGGTGGTTTATTTCCGAATGGACTTGCAGCTATTCTATTAACAATGGTTACAGTCAATTATTCCTTCCAAGGTACAGAGCTTGTCGGAATCGCAGCAGGTGAAAGTGAAGATCCAGCAAAAACTTTACCTCGTTCTATTAGAAATATTATATGGCGCACAATGTTTTTCTTCGTCTTAGCAATCTTTGTTCTTGTTGCTTTAATTCCTTGGGAAGAAGCTGGATTAACAAAGAGTCCATTCGTTGCTGTTTTTGATAATATCGGTATTCCATATGCAGCTGATATTATGAACTTTGTTATTCTTACTGCTGTTCTTTCTGTCGCAAACTCAGGACTATACGCTGCTACTCGAATGCTTTGGTCTTTATCAAAAAACGAAATGGCTCCAGCATTTTTAAAGAAATTATCATCACGTGGGATTCCTCTCAACGCTTTAATCATGACAATAGCTATTTCTGCTTTTTCTCTTTTGACAAGTGTAGTAGCTGCTGAAACTGTTTACTTGTGGCTCATTTCAATTTCCGGAGTCATTACCATTATTGTTTGGATGTCAATTTGTGTTTCTCAATTCTTTTTCCGCAAACATTATTTAGCAGACGGCGGAAAATTAGAAGACTTAAAATTTAAAACGCCACTTTATCCACTCGTACCAATTCTTGGTTTTGGATTGTATGGCATTATATTAATCAGTCTTATTTTTATCCCAGAACAACGACTTGGAATCTATTGCACTGTCCCATTTATCATCTTTTGCTACACTTACTATCACTTTAAAGTTAAGAAAAGAAATTCTACTAACACTCATAGTGAAACTAAAATTAGCGAGACTTCGTAATATTTGACTATACATAAAAGACCACACATGGCGTTTCACTTCATGTGTGGTCTTTTTTCATTATTTTAATATGATTTCATCTGAATTTAATGAATATATCCCCTTTCCTACAAAAGTAGTAGAGTGTTCATTTAAACACTTACTACCTCAGTGGGATTTATCACATTCCAATTTCAATATAATAGTAAATAGGTATATCGGATATAGATGTACATTACTAGGCTTATACATATTTCAACTTTAGAATTATATTCACTATTCAATTGGTAGTTACCAATAAAGAAAGGAATGATCATAATAATACAGAACATATACGAAACTCATTTACATGTAAGAAATTTAGAGAAGGCAATAAATTTCTATCAAAACAAGCTAGGATTAACGTTAGCAAGAAAACTCTCCAAAAGAAGAGTGGCTTTCTTTTGGGTCGGAGAAAATAAACAACAAATGCTTGGACTATGGGAAGTAGATAACATTGAAGACTTTGAGCCGAGACATTTTGCTTTTGGTGTAAATTTAGAGTTTTTAATGACTTCTAAAGCGTGGTTAGAGGAACGTGGAATAGCAGTGATAGGAAGTCAAGGAAAAGGAAATCAAGAGCCAATTGTCCAAAGGTGGATGCCTGCTGCAAGTGTATACTTTCTAGATTGTGATGGAAACAAATTAGAATTCATTTCTATGTTACATGAGAATCCAGATGAATTAGAATATGCGTCCTATTTAAGTGTATGGAATGCGGAACACCAAGAAAAATGAATGGAATTTTCGTTCAAGTCTTTTCTTATTTTTGGATATAATGTTGTACGATCCCCCCTTTTACTATGAATTTGTTAACATAATGCATTTACTGTCATCTTATATTTGTACTTACGTACGAGCAATTCCTAATCTGCTTCAATTACAATTTGAATTATGTAAATTTTCCTCTTATCTGGCATCTACTCTTTAAACACAAACTCCCCTTAAATCGAAAATGATTAAGGGGAGTTTTATATACGATGCAATTATAGTTCAGATTTCACTCGAACAGAAACATTATTTTTAATTATATTTTTGACATCTTTAAAGCTAACAAAATTGTTACTTTTCTCATCCCAAAGACGGAAACGTAGTGATTGTAAGCTTGTAGCAAGCGTAATCGTTGGTACATTTTTTAACGGAATCGTATTATTGTGTGCCTCTTCTAGTTTATAGTTAGGTACCCTTGGGCTTAAATGGTGAACATGATGGAATCCAATATTACCAGTTAAGAATTGCAAAATTTTAGGAAGCTTATAAAAAGAACTTCCTTCCACTGCCGCTTTCACATATTCCCAATCTTTATCCTCTTCAAAATAAGAATCCTCAAATGTGTGCTGTACGTAAAACAGCCAAATCCCTACTGAACCTGCTATTAAGAATATAGTACCATGTACTAACAGAAACGATTGCCACCCAATTGCCCAGCAAAGTATAGCTACTACAGCAACAATTATAATATTCGTCAAATAAGTATTCATACGTTCTTTCTGCCTTGCACCTTTTCGGTTAAATCTATTTTTAAGCAAGAAAACATAAATCGGACCTAATCCAAACATAACGAATGGATTGCGATATAAGCGATATGCTAAACGAAGTCTAAATGGTGCAGCTACATATTCATCAACTGTAAGCGTCCAAATATCCCCTGTACCCCTCTTATCCAAATTACCACTTGTAGCGTGGTGAATAGAATGTTCATGCCCCCACTGATCAAATGGGAATAATGTTAAAACACCCATACACGTTCCAACTATTCTATTTGCACGTCGACTTTTAAAGAACGAATAATGGGTGCAATCATGAAAAATAATGAAAATTCTTGTCATAAATCCAGCGGCTAACAGTGCTGGAACTAATGTTAACCAATAAGAAACTGACAAACTTTTATAAGCAAGGTACCATAAAATAATAAATGGCACGATTGTGTTGTGGTATTATCCCCTATAGGTAGACAGTAAAAAAGAGTCCATCTGATATGATGGACTCAATACTGTTTTATCT
>NZ_JAKUFX010000074.1:0-28991 GCF_022663635.1 Bacillus cereus group sp. BfR-BA-01356
TTTACATAAAATACTGGTCTAGTTTCGTGATGTCTTTTTTAAGCAATTTGTCCTTTGATAACTTCAAAAGATATTATTTTTCAGTTGACATACTACCGCAGGTCTTTTCTACAAAATGAAGTTTTTGTTCAGTTTTCAATTAGTTCTAGCCCGTAGCTTAATTTCAAATTACCTAATACATCTAACTCACCTACGTACCATTCTCTTCCTTGTGAATCTTCTGCAAAGTATTCTTCCGTTTCTTCGTGTAATTTCGCTTCTAGTATTTCGTTCTTTTTAACTTCTGCTATAATTTCATCTAAATCATCAAATTCTTTTGCATCCTCTAATACTCTTACTTTAATTGTTTTCATTTCTCTTCATCCTTCTTATATTCTCTTAATTTTTCTTGCATATCATAAATACCAGAATGTACTTTCTTGATATCTCGTTTTAACTGTTCCGGAACATCGTCCACAAGTGCTAGTACCGTATTTGCCCAACTCATAAATTGAGAAGCATTCCCCATATAAGCTAGAGCTTGGAAAACATAATCATCTTCTTTGCCAATTGCTTTTAAATTTTTCAGATTCGGACGATAATCTAATACGTTATCCGAAAACCCATTTTTAAGTATCGCTTCATTCATTGCGGATTGTATAATATCGGTTCCAAATTCTGAATATGCTTCAAAACATTCACACACTGTTTCTGGAGTCCATCCTTTTTCGACCAGTACTTTACAATTTTCAACCAACTCTTCATATGTTTTCATAGCTATCACCCTCGTTTTCTAATAAAATAGCGTTTTGGTTAAATATTTAAAATCTGTCCAATCGCAAACAATATAATTAGAATAATAATCATCAATCCTTCAATAGTGGATTTCATCTTTACTTCTCTCATCAAAATAAGGATTATATTTTGTTTTAGCAGTTTTATATTCAAAAAAACTGGAAGACTTTTTATGTTTATCGCAAGCATATACATCTGTAGGAAGATGCTTTCTCCCCTGTGAATCTCTACTTAATACAAATCCCTTAGTTGTTGCATCATTTTTGCATCCGACATAATTGCATTTCTCCACTTTCGTTTCCCTCCAAAATAACTATTTTGTTAAAGTTTAATAAGATAGTTCTGGTCTTTCCTCCGGTATGATGGAATCACTATCATCTATTTCATCAAGAATTATTTGTGTGCGATCTTGATTCATTTTCATTAATAACAGTTCAAATGAATTTAAATTTCTTAAAGATTTTAAATCGGGAACATTATCATATTGCATGTCCCATCCTTCACTACTTCTCGATTTCCATTTAGATAATCGAATGGCAAAGTTCATTTTCTCATCATGATCACATTCAAATACTAATGTTGCATATTTAAAGGAACTCCAATCCCTATCATCATCTTCAGCTACTTCAAACCTAACATCCACATATTCATACGTCGGTTCATCATCATAATCAACTTCTAATCCATCCGTTTCTACATTTTGTTCAACATGTTCTTTCCATTTCTCAAATAAGTCTGTTACCTTAATTGTTTTTTCTGCTGCTGGTATCATTAATTCTTGAAAATTACTTAATAACTGTTTATTTTCCAATGCTGAACTCTTTAGAATATCCACCAATACACTGTCTAATTTGGTTATATAATTCGAGTAATCATAGTTTTCTAGATATGGCACCATAACCGACTTCACTTTTTCTTCAATCACTTTTGTGTAGAGTAAGCACCCAGCGCCTTTTCACATCTCTGTGATAGGTTTCCAAATGCTCCTCTCCGAACCGGACTTACACGTCTCCATGTATCCGGCTCTCCATCTGTCATCTGCGTTTTATATCTCGCCTTTGTGCCTCTTGATATGACACTCTTTACAAAGAGCGATTGTTTTACGATTTCTCGCTATCATTTGTTGTTCGAGATATGATTTATTCGACTTTTCTCGAAGATTTTTCAACCTTTTAACATGGTGCATGTGTATGAGCGTATTGTTTCGTCCACATAATTCGCATGTTTCTGCTTTAATTCGGTCTGAGAGCTTTGTTGTACTCAGTGTGTATCTAGTGTTTGGTACAACATCTGTTTGTTCTTTAGAAATTCCATTTACTCTCGGAAAACTTCGCTCAATAAAGTGGATTTGTTTCATTCCTCTTTTTGTTCCGTATTCCACTGTAAAACGTCCATTTTTCATATACTTTTTCCGGATATGTTTGGTACGCTTTTTATATTTCGTAGCGAATGTTTTTATCATCGAATAAAACATAAAATAGGCGAATCGATGCATATGATTACTCACGTTTTCGGCTAGTCGATAATAGTTATACAATCCACGTATTTCACTGTTATACTGGGCAACAATCTCTAAATCCTCATTTCGTTGGAAGTAGTTTCTTGGTTTAGGCTTCCAAGTGCCGTTGGCACTCAATTCAATGGCTTGATATTTCTGTAACTTATTTACCCATGCTTCATGTGGCATTTTTAATTGGACTTTACCATTTAGTAGTCTTTTCTTTCTTCCTAGACTATCGGTGCGTATCGCTTCACTTTTGAATATTTTTACTTCGTACCCAAGAAATTGAGCACATGTACTTGAAGCATTTGTTATCAGTGTTTTTTCCATGGACAGTTCTAAATTTAATTCCTTTTTGAGAAAGTTAGCTATTTCATTTTTGACAAAGCGTGCATCATCTTTAGAACCGATAACTCCTATAAGGAAGTCATCTGCATATCTTACATAGGTAAGTCGTTTATATTCATTGTCCATTGGATCACTGTACGGCATTTGTGTTAGTGTTTGTTTCAATGCCTTTATCTTTTCCTTCAAGTCTGCCATATTCTCAAAATCGTCCTGCTCATAAGCACGGTCAATTTTCTTCTGTAGCCCACGCACTTTACTACGTAATCTTTCGTATTCAGCATTTTGTTTACGTTTTATGCCTATATCAAAGCTGGTTTTGAAAGATTTCATGTAATTATCCAATTCATTTAGGTAAATATTTGAGAGTATCGGACTAATAATACCGCCTTGTGGTGTGCCACTATATGTGTTATGAAACTTCCACTCGTCTAAGTATCCAGCCCGTAAGAATTTCCAAATAAGTTCTATAAAAGTTTCATCAGCAATTCTTTTTCGCAAAATTTTCACCAAAGTGTGATGTTCAATGTTATCAAAGAAACCCCGGATATCCCCTTCTATGAACCACTTACTTCCTGTAAAAGTGCGCTTTATCTCCAACAAAGCGCTATGACAACTTTTCTTTTTACGATAAGCGTGTGAGGAAATCGAAAAGTTGGGTTCATAAATTTCTTCTAAAATCATCCGAATTACTTCTTGCACCAATTTGTCACAGAAGCTAGGTATTCCTAAAGGTCTTTTCTTCCCATTTTTCTTTGGGATATAAACCCTTTTGGATGGATAAGGTTGATAACTCTTATTTTTTAACACTTCGATGAGCCGACTTATTTCTTCCATAGAAAATCCATCAATAGACCGTTTGTCTACTCCCATAGTTAATGCGCCATCGTTTTGACTTAGATTATCGTATGCCAGTAAAAAGAAATCTGGATTGTAAAGGTTTCGATAGAGTCTTGTATATTGATACTTTTCATCTAAACTCTTCTTTCGCAGATTGCTTAACACTACTTTTGGACATTGCATAGTGCCTTTCGCACCTCCCCAATTTGGTAGTAAGCTAACAGACTGCCTTCCTTCGCCTTGTACTAGGCTTTCCCTAGCTCTGACTACTACGAAGGCTCCGTTGCCATATCAGATATTCATAAGCCATACTTCTTGACTTGTTAAGTCTTGAAGTTATCCTTAATAGCCATTTCGGCTTTCTGACTTAGGCAATCCCCATTTAGTAGACAAGGAACTTGCGCGTACGATGTCGGATACGATTTTCACACGTTTCTTCTATATAGAAGCGGGCAACAGATGACCCTATTCATGTAGGATGACTTACACTATCCTCATGACATCTGTTGAATCTCGTTTGTAAGCATCTTCCGAGATTAGTTACGGTAGCCTTCCTTGTGCTATCGTTCAAGCAGTCTAGCTTTTATCCTTATTCGTACTTTATATCTTGCCGTTCAGTCGTGACTTGATGCTTAGTCAACTTACGGCTTTCTTGGCATGCTGTTGTCCCCCTTCAGTTTCCCTCCGAAGTAAACCAAGTGATACTAGGTCATTTAGGGTTGACCTAACGGCTTGCAATCACCGTTTTTCCTTGCCCCCTTATGGGCGCACTAAATCTCCATAAGATCCAAATAAACTCCCTAACGCATTGTTAATGCCTTTTTCTAACTGTTCCTCAATTAACTTCTCAACCGTTCCTTCTGCTAACTTCTTGCCAATCACGTCTTTTATGCTGTTTTCTAAATTCATTATTATCGCTCCCTTATTTTTGTTTTATATTCAAATAACGCTTTGGTTATAAATTAATTATCATCAAAAAACACACCGACCACTTTTCTTGCACTTTCTCCTTCTCTTAATGTGCTATTAAAATTACTGACAAGTTTTTCTGCATACTCCAACGCTTTTTCTTCGCTACATTTCTTCGATATCTTTACCCATTTAAAATTATCGTTTTTTCTTGTGATTTCTTCATCCCACTGTATTCCTGTCCCTGCTTTTTCAACCTTCATTTTCCACATGTTTACACCCTCCGTTTTAAAACAAAATTCAAATTTTATTTGAACTTATTCGTAATCGTTGTTTGTGTATGAGACACTTTTCCCTTTACCCAATATAAGACTTGCTGTCCGTAGCCGCTCTTTGGGGGTTCTTCGAAGTTGATTTTTCCATCCACCACAATGTAGATGCCGTTTGTTTTCATGTCTATTTCTCTTTTCATCTATGCCTGTTCTCCTTTGCATTGGCTTGTCCATTTTAGGAAATTCCTGTGCTCTCTTGATAAAAATGCCCTTAGTCCAGCTCCATAATTTCTTTCAATGTTCGATTGGACACATATACTTTAATGATTTGAATTCTCCCGTATGTTTCTACTGCTTTTTCTTTTGCTTCAGCCTCTGTATTCACTTCAAACCAACGTAACTTCTGTTTTTCATCTCGGTCAAAAAATTCTACTGCATAGGTAGGTGTTACTGAATGATTAGAGAGGAATTTCTCAGCCGTACTATGCGCTGTATAATCCATGTTTCCTACGATATCTTCAAAGGTTAATTGTTCCATACACTCAACTCCATTCCCACAAAGTGATTGATTTCTCCCCTTTACCGTCTATAACTTTCTCCCTCGACTTCAATCAAATAGTCATTTGCCATCCCTAGCAATCTATCAGCAGCTGCAAACCCAATTTTTTCAGGTAAGGTATATTCATCTTCATTTGAGCTAAAAATGATGGGCGCTTTACGCTTATATCGCTCATTAATGATTTCGTAGTACATTTCTTCACGGGATTCTGTATGTTTGCTCTTACCTAGATCATCCCAAACCAGCACATCCGCATACTCTACGACTGTATGGAGCTTTTCAAAATACTCCTTTTTATCATCACGCTTTGCTGACATAATCTCTGTCATAAAAGTGACATCACTTATACAAACTACTCTGCACCCTCTCGGTTGTGCATTTACAATGTCTTTATTTACAGTTTGAACATTTTGTATAATCCATCTAGCAGCTGCGATTTGTAGATGCGTTTTACCTAATCCGTAATTGTTGTGAAGTTTCATTTTCTCAACCCGTTCATTGATGGATAAAGCTTTTAACCTTCCCTCGCCATATGTAGCGATATATCCAAAGCTATTGCGCTTCGTATCCCTGATTTCATTAAACTTTTTTAAGTATTCCATCATGCTGTTAAACATTTTCTTTTGCATATCGGTATGACGAATATAATTTTTAAAACGTGCTTCTTCAAATTCTTCTGGTATCATTGCATTTTTCAACCTTGCTATTTCAGATTGTTTCTTTTGGCAATCACACATTCTACCTGTCCATCCATTTAAGATCATTCCCGTTCCACTGCATAACGGACAGGTATCATTAAGCGTCTTCTCCGAGCCATTCAATGTTATTTTCATATTCTTGTTGTGATTCCTCTCGTTCCTTGTCTGTAAGTTCTCTCCACTTTCTTGTTGGTTCTGGCAATTTTTCATAGCCCTCTTTTGCAAATCTGCCATGACTTCCGCTATGCTTGCGAATCTGCTCATTTTTCTTCACCTCGTGTTCTTCTTTGGCTTCAATCACTAGCCTGTCCCATTGCTTTCTCAACTTACTAGGTGACAATATATTCTTTTTCCAGAAGGAATGATCCTGAGACCATTCCAAGAGATACACAATTTGTTGATTTGTTTTCTTGTCTCTTTCGCGAATTAAGCGGAATTCATTGGCCCACTTCTCGAAGTTCGGCTCTTTATGTTCTGGGTTAGTTTCTAAAATTAACTGGAATAACAATTTGGCATGCTCCATGTCGCAAGTTTCAAACTTGTGACAAGAAGTCTTTTTATTTGTAGTAATCTCTGTAGTATTCTCTGTAGTAATCTTTGTATTTGTCCCACGTTTCAATGTAGGAGCCTCCTCCGTTTTAATGCGGGAGTCTCTCTCATTAGAATGTAGGAGGGTGTCACTTTCTGATGTGATAGGTTCATGATATAAAATAGAAATTTTTTCGATGTTTTTCACAATTGGTTCCACATACATAACGTTGTTATGCCTCGTCCCGTTAACTATGATCGTACGAAATTCAATTGCAATTAATTCTCTTTTTACTAAGTATTTGCATGCTTCTTGTACTTGTCTTTTAGTAAAACCAAATGAATCAGCCAATTGTTGATAACTTTTTTGAAGTTTGTCTGCTTTAAATTTTTGTTTATACTGGATTTCATTCGTTCTTTCATCCTTTATTTCAGTTGGTTTATACCAATAAAAAATTTCGCTAAGTATTGTAATCGCAACCATATATGGCTTGCCGTTTTCTAGAGTAAGGTACTTAAACCAACCCTGGTCTAAAGTGTTACCTTGAAGATTTATTCTTGCGACTTGTATTACATTGCTATTCATCCCGTCACCCTTCTCTATCTAACATTTTTTCAATATATCTTTATTGCCAGGGTATTTGATATTTCTCAACATAAAGATTGAATATTTTTTATTTTCAATCTTTATTTTTTTGTTTTTTCCTGTTAAAATCATTATTAAATCGTATTCTTTCAAGAAATGCCCTTTCTCTCGGCCTGTGAAAACAGGTCTTTTTTGCTTCTCTTACGCAATATGTGTTATGATGAACAACACATATGTTTCTATTAGATCACCAGCCCCAACTGGTGGTTTCTCTTTATCATTCTTTTCCCTAAGAAAAAGGATTTTTGTTTTAGTGGCTTATAATCTGGATTCATCTTTAAAAATGCCCGTGTCTTTCTTGTTTGAACAGTAGATTTTTTCATCTCTAATTTCCTAGCTATTTCTTCTGTGGTATACCCTTCACCGACGTGCAGAATAATTGACTTTTCTTTTTCTTCAAGTACACTCGTCACTTCTTCAAATTCAATGGATAATATTGCTTCTTTTTCCACATCGATAGGAGACACTGCATAAAATTCGTTTACTGTTTCCTCATCTCGATGCAAATCAATCGAATGAATATTCATTTTATTCCGTTCCTCATGACCAACTCGTCTGCTTATCTTAAAAGACGTTCCTTTCAAGTGAAGCTCATCACTCATTGCCCATTTCATACCTTTCATCACGTATGCATTGAATGTATCTACTCTCTCTGGATCATAATTCACACAATGCTCCCATAAATACAGATGGCCAACTTGAATTAAATCATCTAAATCCATATTGTTTATTTCTGCAATCTTTCCAGCTCTTGCAATACCCCCAAATTGTTGCTTTATCGCTGCAATTACTAAATATTTCTTTTCTTCAAATAATTCTTCTGCTGTCATTTCCTTTTACCATCCTTCCCTAAAAATAAATTAACTAAATTTTCTTTATTTTATCAACACTTATATTCCATATATGCTATACTGTATATATACCTCTAGGTATTTGGCATATTCATGCCAAGTTTTTTTGTTCGAGAATAATAGCTTTGACGAGAGGACCTAATTTTAGGTCTTTTTGTCTTTCTACGTCAGATTTTCTTGTTTAACATGAAACATGTATCTGTTACAATTTGAATGAAGGCAACATGTACATACTTGTAATCGAGACCTCGTATGTGCACACTCCAGTACTATTTTTGCTAAAAGTCCTATTTTATAGGGCTTTTTTACTTTTAACTGTACTCCTCAGAAAGCGTACTAACATGCGCTCTCTTCACAACTGAAGCATTGATACCTCTGCTTCTTAAATGTGCTACAATCCCTAGAATGCTTTTACGATCCTGTTCAAGTTGGATATCATGTTTTTCTTTCTCACGATATAACGCTATAAGCTCCCTTCGAGCCAATCTTGCTTCCTTAATCCAAATGCAAAGTAACAATGGGTCATTCTTTTGAATTGCTTCTACTTGTTTCTTTTCACAATGCTGTAAAAATTCATCTAGTATTTGTTTTTTCTTTACATCTTTCTTTAAAACTGATAACGTCATAGCGCTTTCTCCCCTCAAATTCATTCCACATCTTTTGTAAATTCTTTGATTGGTTTATCTAGAGCATAAACAACAAGTAAAAGCCCACAGATCAGAAACCCAGTGATACATACTGAAAAAACACTTTCTTCCATCATGGTTATTTCCTCCTTCCAACTTTTTTTACATCTCAGAGAACTTAATTTGAGAGTTTACTATATTAATTTTCTCACTCAGCACAATAGGTAACGTATACGCTCCAACAATCTTTGTTGCAAGTGCCAAATGACCACGTTTAATTGCTTTATGGCTTGTTACTCCAAATTCACGATATAACTGATTATAAATATCACGGTAGACCTTACCTCTAATCCCCGCATGTTGGTATGCATTAGATTGTTTACCACCTAATAGCGCAACGCCATGACGCTTGACTGCATTTGATATTTCATCGCATTCTACAGCGAATAACGGAGCATTTTCCCTTAAATCTTTGACATCTGATTTGATGTGCTGGAGTTCTTGCTTTTGCCCTTCTAGCGCTTCAAAAGTAAGCTTTAAAATACTCATGGGATCTGTAGGCACTTGTTGCTGTTTTTTGATGTATTCCTTCATACGTTTAAATTCTTGTATAAATCGAATTTTCGTTTGCACTGCTTCTTTTGTGTTGTACCCAAAAACAACTAATGTAAAAGCTTCCTCTGTTAAATTGTACTTTGGATATTTTCGACCACGTTCATTTGTATAATTTGACTGGTAAAAATTAACCCGTGAAAACTCTTCACCTGCATAATCAATTTGAGTTCGTATATCCTTTAACACATTGTTATGGTCCTTATTAAATATTTCAGCGATTGTTAACGAATCTGTTACTACCTCACCATTCTCTTCAAACACCAGTTCATTATGTAGCGGTTGCTTGTTTACTACTGTTAATTGATCCATATAAAACCCTCCTCATTTTTAATAATGCTTGTCCACCCTATGCACTTGGAATGACTCGTATTGAGTTCGTATGACGATGCACTAAATGTAATTCGCCATCTACTTTCTTAAAGATTAGCCATGCATCTGCATTTAAGTTGTAAGAATTGATATGTATTTTCTCTCGTTTAGTTGGTCTTTTACCGTTTTTCAAGAGTGCCTCTCCTCCTTTTCTGTTTATTTTGCAAACAACTCGTCCACTGTTGTTTTGAAGTATTTTGCTAGTTTCTGAGCTTCTTTTAAGGTAAAGTCACTTTTTCCATGTTCTTTTAAATAATATGTTTTTGGGGCTATATTAATTAAATTTGCAATTGTTTCTTGTGTCATACGTTGCTCTTTTCGAGCAATAAATAAGTTTTTATGCATTTTCATCATCCTTTGCAATCAATATTTTCTAAAAGTTAAATCCAAATATTTTAATTAGATTTTTTTTTTATTAACCTTAGATAAAAACGCTCAAAAACGAACTTTTCGTTCGTTAAGTTATTAAAAAAAATCTCATCTACAGATTCCCCTAAATAGTCAGATATTTTTTTCGCTATTTCCATTGAAGGATTACGTTCTTTTTTGTCAATCATTCTCACATATCTCTCTGTCACTCCACAATGTTCCGCTAGATTTTTATAAATAATTGCTCGCTTCATATTTTAACACCCCCTTCCGAACAATTTGTTCTCTTATTATCGTACTTAATACTAATATTTTTGTCAATGACTTTTCGAACATAATGTGCTATTATTTTAATTAAAGTGAACAGAAGGTTCAATATGCCATTTTAAGAGGTGAATGCATTGATAGGTATAGGAGAGCGAATTAAAAAAATAAGAAAACAACGTAATTGGACACAACAAGTGTTAGGAGAAAAAGTAGGTGCTTCTTCCCGTGTAATTGGATATTACGAATCAGAGGAACGATTCCCTTCGCCAGATACCATTTCAAAATTATCTGATGTTCTTGAAGTGACATCAGATTTTCTTCTGGGGCGTAGCGAAAAACCTGATTTGGATATGAAAGCTTACATTAAATTTAAAGAGATTATGGAACGCCTAGACAAACTGCCTGAAGACAAGCAGGAAGTTGTATTACAACAAATGTTGGCTATAACAAAAACGTTAGAAGAATATCATAATAACGAAAAAAATAGCCCCTCTCATTAGAGTTAGGCTATTTTTTAAACCCTGAAGCTTCTTTCTATATATTTAGATGTTTTTTCCGGTACACTTTTATTTACAACCTTTAAAAATAATCTTACGATTTCTTCTTTTTTCATTTCCAATTCCTTTACAGATTTCCCTTCTCCCATTTCTATCCATTCCTTTCTAAAACAAATCGATTTATAGAAATTTTAACATTTCTGGAAAGTAAGATTGGAAAAGTAAACAAATTCTTTGTTTATTTTTTTTGTTTACTGATAAGATCAATCCATAAAGAAATATAATCAAAATAAAAAACACAGCCAATGCTGTGTTTTTACCCCCCCGGTTTAATTTCTACGGATTGAAATGAATTCTTTTTAATCATATTATACGAAACACTGCTCACTGCTAACATTGAAAAGGCGCAAAGTATCAAAGCAAACTTTTTCATTTTCATCCACTCCCTTATCCATATTATAATCAATCATTTGCTGCACTAGCAAGGAATTATCTCCTCTTCTTCTCATTTCTTTAGCCACTAAACTCACAAAAAGGTAGTTTGATTGAACAAGAAATTCCTTGAAGCATTCGTATAACCTATTTGGGTTTGAATCTGCAATGGCCAAAAATAGCCTCAGAAAATCTTTTTCTCCATGTTCCTTTAAAATCTCTTCTAATCCTGCACGCGAGTATTCGTTTAGAGGATTTATTTGATAATTTATTAAACGCGCATCTGAATCTTCCGGCAAACTAATATTTAAATATATCTTGACAACGTCTAAATTATAACGTGCAGCGGCTTCAATTGAATTATCGTTTATTTTTTGAGATAAATCATAACTTTCTTTTAAATAATTCAAACATAGTTTTTCATTATCAATTAAATACGACATCCCCAATACATATAAAGCATCTGAAACTGTTTTTTTACATAGGTTAGCTTCTATCAATACTTTAGCATAGTACCTTGAAGACTCTAAGTTTTTTCTTTGTAAATTCAGAGGTGAAAATACTTCTGCAAGTCGGTACATATAGCATTCTTTCAGAAACATTTTACGGTCACTCTCATCAATCAAATTTAGTTCTTGTTCAATTTCATCCACCAAATCAAACATCGCATTAAATTTCTTCTGATGATAATAGTCATAGCACTTCATAATATCAATTAAGATATTTAACATGTTGTCAGTAGGACGGTTATACATCTTTAAGTGTTTAATAATTTCGTTACCCGAAATTTCGTCACTCATATATTTATATAACACACTATAAACCGTTACATATTCTCCCACCGTACCACAATCATTTTTATGTTTTTCTAATAATTTATTCAATAAATCTTTATCTCGAATTAATGATGCATATTCAAAACTATGTTTAATTGCTTCTGTACTATCTAATTCTAAACACCATTCCTTTAATTGTTTTGAAGGATTTTCGTTTGGCAATGTTAAAATCGAAGTTAGTTTCAATAAATTTGTAAAGCTGATAATACCGTGACTTTTGAATTTTTGTAAATATTGTTTCGAAACGCCAATTTTATTTGCTACATCTACAAAATTTAAATCGTCTCTCTCTTTAATTAGGCTACATATTTTCTTATGTAGTTTCAAAGAAACTCCTCCTTCCTTAAACATAAACAAACAACTGGGCTTTCTCAAATAAGAAAACAGTCTATGATAAAAATACACATAAATATAACGAGAACTTAACATACAGAGAAGTATGACCCTGAATTAATTAAGAGCGCGTTGCAAAGAGACCTACTGAGATTACCTTACACAAACCTTTTTAGAAATATTCAGACAATTAAAATCAAAGATTTTTCGACACAATTATAACACGAGTATATCCTCCTTAACATGCCTGTAAAACATTTCTCAAGTTCTAACATAAAAAAATATAAAATTGAATATATGACCTCATATTCCTAACTTTATTTTAACTAGATAAGAAAAAAACATCCAATTTCATATTTTTTCAACCAGCCAATCTGAATTTTACAAAAAACATTTCTCAAAAACTTTAGAAAATAGTTGTGTTAGAATTAGTATAAAGGGATAGGGATTTTCTATATAAGAAAATATGTTATTAAAATTTAAGTGGTTTAAGTCGAAGGAAGGCGCTCAATTTATTTTGGGCGTCTTTTCTTTTGGTAACAAACAGTGTTATAATCTACAAAATTAATCGAATTATTACTCTTTAAAAGTACAGGAGGGATCCCCCATGGTAATCTATAAAGATGAAAAGCGAGGAACGTATTATTTTGTTGTGAGAGTTCGTCAGTTTGACGGAACACTCAAGCAAGTAAAGCGTCGTGGATTTAGAACTAAAAAAGATGCACGTGAAGCCGAAGCAAAGATGTTAATTGAAAAAGAAACTACAGCCAGTTTAACTTTTTCCAAAATTGCGGATAGTTATTTTGACTGGTATTCTCAAAGAAGGAAACAGTCTTCTATAATCACCATTCAAAACGTTATCTATAATCACCTACTAAAGGAATTCGGAAATTTAAAAATTAATCAGATTACACCCAAACATGTTATGAATTATCAAAATAAAATTATTAATAATTATTCTGCTGATTCCTTAAAAAAGTTTCATACAGTACTTTCAGCAATATTTAACTTTGCAATCAAATTCCATGGCTTGACCAGTAATCCCGCAAGGATTGCAGGAAACTTCGAAAAAGAATCCAATAAAAGGATGAAGTTTTGGGAATTCAGTGAATTCAAAAAATTTATTGATGTTGTAGAAGATCCAATTTATAAAACCTTCTTTTCAACGCTTTATTATAGCGGGGCTAGAAAAGGTGAATTATTGGCCTTAACATGGAAGGACGTAAATTTTGAAGAAAAAACTATAGACATAAATAAAACAGAATTCAACAGACAAATTACAAAACCCAAAACTAAATCATCCAATAGAATTATTATGTTACCAATGCATGTTATCAATTTGTTAAAAGATTTACAAAAACTTTATATGTTGAATATACCACTCAAAAATGATTATGTTGTATTCGGAGAATTCTATAGTAGCATAGCTATAACAACACTTCGTGAAAAATATGAAAAATATCTTAAAGCTTCCGGTGTTAAAAAAATCTTACTTCATGAATTTCGCCATTCTCATGCATCTTATTTAATAAATAAAGGCGTTAGCCCACTTGTAGTAGCCCAACGCCTAGGTCATTCCAATGTATCAACCACTTTAAATACGTATAGTCATTTATACCCTTCTAAACAAGCAGAGGTTATTGCATTTATGGAGGACGATTTGGTATAATTGTTACCAAATTGTTCCCAAGATAACTAAACACCTTGTTATCAATACGTTTACAGAGATCTTACCAATCTAGTTGCTCCAAGAAGTTATATACATCCTCATGTAGCTCGTCACGCTGCTTATCAAGTGTAATGACATGCGTAGAGTCTTCATACCATTTAATGTCTTTTAACGTTGATTCTACACCGTTATAAATAATGTTCGCACTATCTGTATTAATCATTTCATCATGACGCGCTTGTACAACAAATGTTGGTGCATAAATCATGTCCACATTGTTACGTACGTCAGCAATTAATTGTTGTAATGCTTTTAATGTATTCATCGGTGTCTTTTGGAATTCCAACATTTCTTGTTCAATTTGCTCTGGTGATTTTTGCTCACGCTTTTTATATTCGCGGGCATATGCCAATATACCTTGGTACATCGTTTCTTCACTCTTAATATACATTGGTGCACACATTGGTACTACACCTAAAACCGGTACTGTATAACCTAATTTTAGTGAAAATACTCCGCCAAGTGACAATCCAACAACAGCAATTTTCTCAAAACCTTTATCTTTTAAAAGTTGATATGCTTCTGTTACATCTTGCCACCAATCTTCAGGACCTGTATGAACAAGCTCTTCTGGTGGTACACCGTGCCCTTTATAAATTGGTGCATGACAAGTGTAGCCTTTCTTTTCCAAGAAACGCCCTAACATACGTACATCAGCTGAGTTCCCTGTGAATCCATGTAGTAATAAAACAGCGCGGTCTCCACCCTCAAATGTAAATGGTTTCGGAGATGCTAATTTCATCATGTACTTCTCCTCTTTCTCTTCTGTAATCTAGTCGTATTCTTTCTATATCTAGTGTACCATATTTATATTTCTATAATCTAATTAGAAACTTTTTTCAAATAGCAAAACAAAAAAAGAAGAACCATTAGTACCATTCACTAACGCTTCTTCTTTCAATTCTATAAATTGAAGTACGTAACACCAATTGTTAATACAAAGAACAATACAGCTAAAACAATTGTAATACGGTTTAATACCGCTTCAATTCCACGTGCCTTTTGCTTACCAAATAATTGCTCCGCACCGCCTGAAATTGCACCTGAAAGGCCTGAGCTATTACTAGATTGCATAAGTACCATAACAATCATTAAAATCGATACAATAATAAGTAAAACTGATAATAACGTATGCACTTGGCGTACCTCCTACAAAGATTCAGTTATTGTAACTGTAGCATAAATTCTATAGAAAAGCGAGAGCTATAGAGGCGCTCTCGCTTTTCTTCTATTACATAAACATCATCGCAAATAACGGTCCAAGTAAACATGTCAAAATTGCTGTTAATGTCATTGTTACCGATCCAATAACACCTTCATGTTCGTTATTTTTCATCGCTCTCATAACCCCCATAATATGAGAAGCACATCCAAATCCGATACCTTTACCAACTGAGTTTGTAACACGGCTCCATTTTAATAAAAGGGGGCCTGTAATCGTTCCAGTAATACCTGCGATAACAACGAAAGCTGCTGTTAAGGAAGGTACACCACCGACTTGCTCTGAAACACTCATCGCAACTGGCATTGTCACCGATTTTGGTAAAGACGATAAGATTAAGCTTTTATCCGTGCCCATAAGTGAAGCAATCGCAAAATCACTAGCGATTGCAACTGTTGTACCTACTAATACGCCACCAGCAATCGGTACAACATATTTTTGCAGAACATGACGTTGTTTATAAAGAGGAATTGCAAATGCTACAACACCGGGTCCAAGTAGCTTTGCAATCCAGCCACCACCACTTTCCATATAATGTTGATACGGTATATCAAGCACGATAAATAGGAAAGCCATTAATCCAGTTGCTACAAGCATTGGAATGGTGAATGGTGTTGGAAATAATTTATAGATTTTTTTAGATAATTGATATAATAGCACCGTAAAAAGAACCCAACCGACTCCGATTAATATTTGGCTCATCGCGACTCTCTTTCCTTCCTATTCGCAAGATATTGTCCTGTATGTCCTGCGACAATAATAATTAAAAATGTACTCGCTACAACTGTAATGAAAAGAGAAATTCCTTTACTCATAAAAAAAGCACCGTAATTCATTAGGCCAAGCGTTGGCGGAATTAATAAAAACGGCATAATAGCAACGAGTGTTTCTGCTCCTAAATCGAACCATTTCACTGGAAGAACTTTTAGGCTAAGTAAAACAAGTAAGAGGAACATTCCAATCAAACTTCCTGGGATCGGAATGTTTAACATTTCTTGTACCCAAGTTCCAACCATATAAAACACGTAAAGAGCTGCAATTTGGACAAGAATCTTTGTAAATTTCATGTTCATCATCCCTCATGTTTATACGATCTTCTGTTAATATCTTTATCATAGTATAAATTGTAAAAAGCTGCAATTTATCAACTTGACAGCAAAAACAGCCTATGTTATACGCTTACAACCTTGATACGACTGCATTTCTAAACGAAAATTAAATCAAAAACCTTGACCTAATATAAAAAGTTTTTATTTTCCGAATTTAAAAGACTATTATTTCAATAAAATAATCTTTTTATTCTTAAACTTACATATATATAAAGTGAAACTTTAATCCATGAGATTCCCCTCATCCTTATTGATTATTAGCCCTCACCAAGCTGGTTTGTACGGGATAAACAAGATAGGTGGTGAACATATGCCCAAAAAAGTTCTCATTTTTTGTGATCCTGGGATTGATGATACGATGGCTCTCCTCTTAGCATTCTTTATCGATGAAATAGAAACCGTCGGTATCGTTGCTGATTACGGCAATGTTCCAAAAAAAATGGCCGTAGAAAATGCTCATTTTTTTAATAACGAAACAAAGAATAGAAATATCAAGATATTCGGTGGTTCAGAACGTCCCCTTACTGGTGCCCCACCTGCGTTTTTTACGGATGTACATGGAAAACAGGGGCTCGGTCCAATTATTCCAAAGGTGAATGTGACTAACGGAGAAATGGAGAATTTTTTTGAAGTTATTCCTCTTATTGAACAGTATAAGGATGAATTAATTATTGTGAGTTTAGGAAGACTTACCTCCCTAGCAATTTTGTTTATCATGTGCAAACAGTTAATGAAACAAATTAAATCTTACTACGTAATGGGCGGTGCCTTTTTACATCCTGGTAATGTTACCCCTATTTCCGAAGCAAACTTTTATGGCGATCCTACTGCCGCTAATATAGTCCTTCAATCCACAGCTAACATGTACATATACCCATTAAACGTCACTCAATACTCCATCATTACACCAGAAATGGCAGAATACATTGAGGCAAAAGGAAAAGTTCCACTTGTCAAACCGTTATTTGATCAT
Organism: Bacillus cereus group sp. BfR-BA-01356; assembly: GCF_022663635.1. NCBI lineage: Bacteria > Bacillati > Bacillota > Bacilli > Caryophanales > Bacillaceae > Bacillus > Bacillus cereus group sp. BfR-BA-01356. The sequence goes on from NZ_JAKUFX010000074.1 coordinate 17,301, forward strand.
TATTACTACGGATATTATAAAGACGCCCTACCACATTTAAAGGGGAGCCCCTTCCATGACACAATACCAATACTCGCTTTACTTGATAACTCTATGTTTACCTATCACAAATCACCTATCGTTGTCATGACAGAATCCTCTGCACAAGGAGCAAGCATAGGGGAATTTCGCTCTTTAGTGAACCAGAAGCCATTTATTGATTGGCCGGTTCATCAAATCGCAATTGATTTTGACTATAACCGCTTCTTCAAACATTTCATGTCACTTATGACGGGTGAACAATTTTAGCATAAAAAAACAGACCGTGATTTCTCACGGTCTGTCGTTTATTTTCTACAATTATCGTTTGATGTTATAGAAAGATTTGATACCATCGTAAACAGCGATTTCGCCTAGTTCGTCTTCGATGCGTAATAATTGGTTGTACTTAGCAATACGGTCAGTACGGCTCATAGAACCAGTTTTGATTTGGCCAGCGTTAGTTGCAACTGCGATGTCAGCGATTGTAGCATCTTCAGTTTCACCAGAACGGTGAGATACAACTGCTGTGTAACCAGCACGTTTAGCCATTTCGATAGCTTCGAAAGTCTCAGTTAAAGTACCGATTTGGTTAACTTTAATTAAGATTGAGTTAGAGATACCTTTTTCGATACCTTCAGCAAGTTTTTGAGTGTTAGTTACGAATAAATCATCACCAACTAATTGTACTTTATCACCGATACGCTCAGTTAATAATTTGTGACCATCCCAGTCGTTTTCGTCTAAACCATCTTCGATAGAGATGATTGGGAAGTCTTTGCAAAGCTCTTCATAGAAATCAACCATTTCTGCAGAAGTTAAGCCAGTACGGCCTTCGCCTGCAAGGTCATATTTACCAGTTTCTTTGTTGTAGAACTCAGAAGAAGCAACGTCCATTCCTAAGAATACGTTCTCGCCAGCTTTGTAACCAGCTTTTTCGATAGCTTCGATGATTACTTCTAAAGCTTCACGGTTAGAACCAAGGTTTGGAGCGAATCCACCTTCGTCACCTACTGCAGTGTTAAGACCTTTGTCATGTAATACAGCTTTAAGTGCATGGAATACTTCAGCACCCATACGGATTGATTCTTTGAATGTTGGAGCACCAACTGGTAAGATCATGAACTCTTGGAAGTCAACGTTGTTATCAGCGTGAGAACCACCGTTGATGATGTTCATCATTGGAGTTGGTAATTGTTTTGCATTGAATCCACCAAGGTAACGGTATAATGGAAGACCTACGAAGTCAGCTGCTGCGTGAGCTACTGCCATAGATACACCAAGGATAGCGTTAGCGCCTAGTTTACCTTTGTTTGGAGTGCCATCTAATTCGATCATAGCACGGTCGATACCAGCTTGGTCAGTTACATCGAAACCAGCGATTTCTGGAGCGATAATTTCGTTAACGTTGTTTACTGCGTTAACAACACCTTTACCAAGGTAACGAGATTTGTCACCGTCACGTAATTCTACTGCTTCGTGCTCACCAGTAGATGCACCACTTGGTACGATAGCGCGTCCGAAAGCGCCGCTTTCTGTGTAAACTTCTACTTCTACAGTTGGGTTACCACGAGAGTCAAGGACTTCGCGAGCATAAACATCAATAATTGTTGACATAATAAATTCTCTCCTTTTTATATAAGCAAATTATTTAATAATTGTTTTACCTGTCATTTCTTTCGGTTGTTCCACATTTAAAAGTGTAAGCATTGTTGGAGCGATATCTCCTAAAATACCACCTTCACGAAGCTCTACATCATTTTTTGTAACGATGAAAGGAACCGGGTTAGTTGTATGAGCTGTCATAGGACCGCCATCAGCAGTTAACTCCTGATCAGCATTACCATGGTCAGCAGTAATAAGTGCTACACCATCTTTTGCAAGAATCGCTTCTACAACTTTTCCTAAACATTCGTCAGTTGCTTCTACTGCTTTAATTGTTGGTTCCATCATCCCAGAATGGCCAACCATATCACAGTTCGCAAAGTTAAGAATGATAACATCATGTTTATCATTTTCGATTTCATTTACTAAAGCGTCCGTTACTTCGTAAATGCTCATTTCAGGTTTCAAGTCATACGTTGCAACCTTCGGTGAGTTAATTAAGATACGCTCTTCTCCTGGGAATTCAGCCTCACGACCACCGCTAAAGAAGAATGTAACGTGCGGATACTTTTCAGTTTCCGCGATGCGAAGTTGCTTTAATCCCGCTTGCGCAACAACTTCACCTAAAGTGTTATCAAGGTTCATTGGCTTGAATGCCACGTAACCATCTACAGTTTCACTGAAGTGTGTCATACATACGAATTCTGGAATGTGAGGTACTTTTTCACCACGATCGAACTCACGGAAGTCTTCGTTTGTAAATACACGAGCAATTTGAATTGCACGGTCTGGACGGAAGTTATAGAAGATAACTGCATCATCATCATTGATTGTTGCAACTGGCGTGTTATCTTCGTTAACAATTACAGACGGCAATACGAATTCATCATAGATACCGTTCGCATAAGAGTCTTCTACACACTCTTCTGCTGATTTATAAGTAGGGCCTTCACCATTCACCATAGCACGGTAACATTTTTCTACGCGATCCCAACGCTTGTCACGGTCCATAGAGTAATAACGACCAGAGATAGTCGCGAATTGTCCTACTCCTGTTTCTTTAATTACTTCATTCGTTGCATCGATATAACCTTTTGCTGTTTGTGGTCCAACATCGCGGCCGTCTAAGAATGCATGGATATAAACTTTCTCCACGCCTTCTTTTGCTGCTAGGCGAAGAAGAGCAAACATATGGTTCATGTGACTGTGCACACCACCGTCAGAAAGTAAACCGAATAAATGAAGTGCAGTACCTTTTTCTTTTACACTTTTAATTGCATTTTGGAAAGTTTCGTTCTTATCGAACTCACCTTCACGAATTGCAACGTTAACGCGTGTTAAGCTTTGATATACTACGCGGCCAGCACCGATATTTAAGTGACCAACCTCAGAGTTACCCATTTGACCTTCTGGAAGACCTACCGCCTCGCCACAAGCTGTAAGCGTTGTGTGAGGGAATTTGTTCCAGTAACCATCAAAATTAGGTTTCTTAGCTTGTGCTACAGCATTCCCGTAAGTTTCTTCACGAAGTCCGAAACCGTCAAGAATGATTAAAGCTGTTGGCTTTCTCATTTTACCGCCCCCAGAAGACCTAAGAACGAAGCAGGCTCTAAGCTAGCACCGCCAACTAAAGCGCCGTCGATGTCAGATTGTGCCATATACTCTTTAATGTTTTCTGGTTTTACGCTACCGCCGTATTGGATACGAACAGCTTCTGCAGCTTCTGGAGAAACAGCTTCTGCAACAACTTTACGGATGTGCGCACATACTTCGTTTGCATCTGCAGAAGAAGAAGATTTACCTGTACCGATAGCCCAGATTGGCTCATAAGCGATAACAGTTGCTTTAACTTGCTCTTCTGTTAAACCTGCAAGTGCTTTTGTCACTTGACCTGCTACTAGATCAAATGTTTTTCCGCTTTCGCGCTCTTCTAAAGTCTCACCACAACATACGATTGGTGTTAAACCATGTTCAAATGCTGCGATAGTCTTTTTGTTTACTGACTCATCTGTTTCGGCAAACATTTCACGACGCTCAGAGTGGCCAAGTACTACATAGCCAACTTTTAAGTCGCTAAGTGCTACTGGGCTAATTTCGCCAGTGAATGCACCATTTTTTTCGAAGTGCATGTTTTGTGCACCTACTTGTAAGTCAGTTCCTTCAGTTGCTGCTACAAGGCGCTCTAAGAATAGAGCTGGAGAGCAAACTACTGCATCAACAGCTGAAGCTGCTGGGATTTGACCTTTAACTTCCTCTACGAAGCTAACTGCTTCTGATAGAGTTTTATTCATTTTCCAGTTACCTGCGATAATTGGTTTACGCATGCTTTGCACCGTCCTTTTTCTTTGGCTGCTACTTATTTGTCGTTAAGACAAACTACACCTGGAAGCTCTTTACCTTCCATGAATTCTAATGACGCACCGCCGCCAGTAGAAATGTGGCTCATTTTATCAGCCATACCGAATTTTTCAACAGCTGCTGCAGAGTCACCACCGCCGATAACAGAGTATGTATCTTCTGCATCTGCTAATGCTTGTCCTACTGCTTTTGTACCTTCTGCGAATGGAGTCATTTCGAATACACCCATTGGTCCATTCCATACAACAAGCTTAGAATTTTTAATTACATCTGCATAAATTTCACGTGTTTTAGGACCGATGTCCACGCCTTCCCAGTTAGAAGGGATAGAGTCGATACCAACGATTTTAGTTGTTGCAGTTTCAGAGAATTCCTCAGTGATTACAACATCAACTGGCATGTAGAAGTTTACGCCTTTTTCTTTTGCAAGTTGCATAAATTCTTTAGCTAGTTCGATCTTGTCGTCTTCACATAGAGATAGACCAATTTCATGACCTAAAGCTTTAACGAATGTGTAAGCAAGTCCACCACCGATGATTAAGTTATCTACTTTGTCTAATAGATGACGAATTACACCGATTTTATCTTTTACTTTCGCACCACCGATAATAGCTGTAAATGGACGTTCTGGGTTAGAAAGTGCTTTACCAAGTACATCTAACTCTTTTTCCATTAATAGACCAGATACTGCTGGTAGGTAGTCTGCGATACCTGCTGTAGAAGCGTGAGCACGGTGAGCTGCACCGAATGCATCGTTTACGAAGATGTCAGCAAGTGCTGCAAATTCTTTCGCAAGTTCTGCATCGTTCTTTTCTTCGCCCGCATAGAAACGTACGTTTTCAAGAACTAATACGTCGCCTTCGTTCATTGCTGCAACCATTTCTTGTGCAACTGGTCCGAATGCTTCGTCCGCTTTTTTAACGTCTTTACCAAGAAGCTCACCTAAACGTGCTGCTACTGGAGTTAAACGCATTTCTTCTACTACTTGACCTTTTGGACGGCCTAAGTGACTTGCTAAAATAACTTTCGCACCTTGCTCTACTAAATATTGAATTGTAGGAAGAGCTGCACGGATACGAGTTTCATCTGTAATTTTGCCTTCTTTCATAGGTACGTTGAAATCAACGCGGCAAAATACACGCTTACCTTTTAAATCTACGTCACGAATTGATTTTTTGTTCATTGGATTTCCCTCCGACTACTAGTTAGGATTGACAAAACCCACTCAAAAGCTTAACACATTTGCTTTTAAAACGAAAGAAGAGAGAGAGGGAACAAACCCTCTCCCTCGTTTTGTCATTGATAACTTATATAATTAAGAATTAAAGACCTTTTGAAGTCATGTAAGCTGCTAGGTCTACTACGCGGTTAGAGTAACCAGTTTCGTTATCGTACCAAGAAAGTACTTTAACCATGTTACCTTCCATTACCATTGTAGATAATGCATCGATTGTAGAAGAAGCTGTACATCCGTTATAGTCGATAGATACTAATGGCTCTTCGCTGTATCCAAGGATACCTTTTAATTCGCCTTCAGCTGCTGCTTTGAATGCTGCATTTACTTCTTCAACTGTTACTTCTTTGTCAAGTTCAACAACTAGGTCAACTAGAGAAACGTTAGCAGTTGGAACACGTACAGCGCCACCGTTTAATTTACCTTTAAGTTCTGGTAATACTAATGCTACAGCTTTAGCTGCACCAGTAGATGTTGGGATCATGTTTTCAGCTGCTGCACGAGCACGACGTAAATCTTTGTGTGGTAAGTCTAAGATTTGTTGGTCGTTAGTGTAAGAGTGAATTGTTGTCATCATTCCGCGTTTTACGCCGAATTTTTCGTTTAATACTTTAGCGAATGGAGCTAGACAGTTTGTAGTACAAGAAGCGTTAGATACTACGTTGTGGTTAGCTGCATCGTATTGTTCGTGGTTAACACCCATAACTACAGTGATATCTTCGTCAGAAGCTGGAGCTGAGATGATAACTTTCTTAACTGATCCACCTAAGTGTTTCTCAGCGTCTGATTTTTTAGTGAAACGGCCAGTAGATTCTACTACTACTTCTACTCCGTAGTCGCTCCATGGTAATTGAGCTGGGTCACGCTCAGCGATAACTTTAATTTCTTTACCGTTAACAACGATGCTGTTTTCGTTAGCAGATACTTCTGCATTTAAAGTTCCGTGAACTGTGTCATATTTTAAAAGGTGAGCTAATGTTTTAGCATCTGTTAAGTCATTGATTGCTACTACTTCTACCTCAGAGTTGTTAAGAGCTGCGCGGAATACGTTACGTCCGATACGTCCAAATCCATTAATACCAATTTTAGTCATTTGAATTTCCTCCTTGGGGGATTATATTAAAGGGTAAAACCCTTTGTTAACTGTTTTGCTGCACCTTCATCTGTAATTAGAATTGAAGTGTGCCCTTGTTTAATTACAGCCTGTATTGCTTTTGCCTTTGAAGAACCTCCAGCGACTGCAACAACGTGAGATACATTTTGTAAATCCTCTAGTTGCATACCAACTGTTCTTACTTTATGAACAACATTTCCTTCTTCATTAAAGTAGTAACCGAAAGCTTCGCCAACTGCTTCGCTTGCCTGAATCTTTAACCAATCTGCTTCTGAAGTACTTCTGCGACGTGCCATTGTTAACGCATCACCTATTCCATGAATGACGATATTGGAAGATCGAATCAACTCAAGAACTTCTTTCACGGAAGGCTCTGTCACAATAGACGCATATGCTTCGCTGCTAACATGATCTGGAACATACAATAAGCGATAATTACTCATCGTATTTTGCGCCATCTTGGCACAAATGGTATTGGCTTCTAACTCGACGCCTTCTCCAATTCCACCACGTGCTGGGACAAATAGCATATGTAAATCTTTGCAATCAAGTTGCATCATGTCCGCAGCAGCAGCTAGCGTAGTTCCTCCAGCCACAGCAACGATATTATTCGCTGTCAGACGGTCTTTTATACAAGTCACACAAGCACGGCCCATCTCCAGTTTGACCCAAGGTGATTCATCACTATCACCAGGGACAACGAAAACTTCATCCAAGTCTAATGTTTCCTTAAGTTGCTTTTCTAAAACCTTTAACCCGGAAATTTCTTTCATAAAGTCTTCCAAAGCAAGAACTAAAGCTGTTCCTTCTTCTGTCAAAGTCATTCCAGAAGAAGCGACGTGAACTAAGTTTTGTTCTTTCAAAACTTGAACTTCACTTCGCAATACTCGTTCTGTCATACCGAGACTTGCTGATAAGTTTCTTCTTCCAATCGGCTGCATGAGCCTAATGTATTGAAGAATTTGCATTCTCGTTTGCATAACAGGTAGCAGATCAGGTAATAATTTTTTTGTATTCTGAATCCATGAGCGCATATCTTTTCTCCTCACTACATCGGTTCATTTTCCCTCGTGGTCACTTTACGTCCCGTAGTGACATTTTGTGTCCCACATAGGTTAAAAAAATAATCCCTGCTACGTGTATTATTGTAACAGGAGATAGAAACTTATTCAACTCTTAACTGCATTCTTTATATAGTTTATTATGACACCTTTGTGAATGTTACCATATTCTACTTGTTTTCCGTCCATTTCTACAACCGGAATCATTAAGTGATATTTTTCTAAAAGGTCATTATCTTCATATATATCTATTTCCTCGATTTGAAAAGAATATTCACATTGTACTTCCTGTAAAACTTGTTTCGCCTTCACGCAAAGGCCACAATCTTTTTTAGTATACAGTACAACTTTCATCTTCTTCACCTATCCGATCGTTTTTCGTAATGACGAAGCTGGGATATGCATTTGTTCTCTATACTTCGCCACTGTTCTTCGAGAAATAACAATTTCATGCTCTTCTTCTAATAATTTTGAAATCTTTTGATCCGAAAGTGGCTTTTTCTTATCCTCTGCCCCAATTAGCGTTTGAATAAATTGTTTTACACGTTTTGTAGAAACTGCTTCATCTTCAGTCGTCGAAACGGCATTGCTAAAGAACGATTTCATCTCAAATAAACCGTGTGGTGTTTGCACATATTTATTTCGCGTCGCACGACTAATTGTCGATTCATGCACACTTAACTCTTCCGCTACCTCTTTTAAAGCGAGAGGTCTTAAATACTCTGGACCTTTCCAGAAGAAATCACGTTGTTTTTCCATAATAATAGTCATTACTTGCAGCAATGTCTGTTTTCTCTGCTTCAAACTGCGCATAATCCACTGCACATGCTGATACTTTTCTGATACGTAAGATGCTACTTCACTTTCACTATTATTAAGAAGCGCACTATATTCAGAATGAATTTCAATTCTCGGCATATTTCTCTCGTTCATTTGTAAGACGAGGCGATCGCCATCTTTTTTCACCGCCATATCAGGTACAATGTAAAGTGGTTTATCTGAAGAAAACGCAAGACCTGGTTTTGGTTGTAATGACGTTATACAATTTACCGCACTCTGCAATTCCTCATTACTACACTTCAACACTTGAACGAGCTTTCGCCAATCTTTCTTCACGAAATAAGCGAAATGATCTTCTACAACCTCTTCTGCTAATCCATTACGTCTTTGTAAGCGCTTCAATTGCAAAGTTAAACATTCCTGAATATTACGCGCCCCTACCCCTGCTGGCTCCAGTGATTGGACAAGCTCTACAGAACGGTCGACTACATGAATATGTGCAGAAAGGAGCTCTGCTAACTCTTCATTCGTTTCTTGTAAATATCCATTTCCATCCATGTTCATAATAATGAAAGAAGCTACTTTTCGCTCTTCTTCATCTATTTTATAATACTGTATTTGATTTAATAAATGTTGCTGAATCGTTGTAGAATCCACACTGTAGATCTCCATCTGATTCTCGACTTGTTTGCTGGTACTTTTACTGTTGTTAGAGCTCTTTTTCTTCTCCCTCTCAAAACCACCTAACTCAATAAGGGGATTCTCTAACGATTGCTCATACAAAAACTCCGATAATTCTTGTACATTATACTGGAGCATTGTAATCGCTTGCCTTAACTCTTGTGTCATTGCCAAACGTAAGCTTTGTTCTTGTAAAAGACTTGCCTTCAAACTAATCTCCCCCTTGTTTCTATTGTACAATAAGTTTGGTAAAAGGAGAATCCTCACGCAGACACCCATTCCAAAATATTATTAATTTATATGTATTAATGAGATTTACAACTTACAACCGAAATTTGAATAATATTGAAAGAAAATAATAAAGTTAAAAAATTATTATCAAGTACTAATAGTAAATCTTATTACTAGATATAACAAGAGGGAAATAAAAAAAGTCCTAACCTACAAAACGTAAGTTAGGACTTTTTGACGCGCCCAGAGGGATTCGAACTAATAGTAAAATACCCCTTTTATATCAAGGCTCCTTTAGATTTTTAGAAGTAATCGTGCAAAATTCATGCAAAATTATTTCAGCGTGCAAAATCTACAAAAAACAAAAGAGCACAGCGTGTATAAGTAGTGCTACCAACACTCTTATACCGTCCACCTGACTTGCCCAGGTAAACACTTGCTATACTCTCATGAGTTATTTTACATCATGCGGGGGTTATTCAGCAACGTTTACCAAATTGGTGACGTTGCTTTTTTGTTTCCAAAAAGGAGACAGATTTATTATGGAGAAGAAAAAAAGAATTACAATTATTGCAGGTAATGAAACATATGAAAATCTATCAACATTTAAAACTATTGATGAATTAAATAAAACTGTTCGGGCGTACAAAGAGAAATTCGCAGATCAGTTAAACAAAACTCAATTAGCTGTATTGATTCACTTACATACTCACTCCGCTAAATTCTTTGGTGTATCTTTTAAAACAAAAAAGAAGATTGCTGAGGCTCTTCAGATTAGCCGTAGAACGGTTATTCGAGTATGCCTACACTTAGAGTCTTTAGGTATTATTAAACAGCTAGAAATGAAACGTAAAAGCGATATGAGACAAACAAGTAATGCTATTGTTATTCAACCCATCATTGTGGAAGAACAAGTTGTCACACCTGAACCTGCAAAAAATGATGAATTTTGTCACACCAAAAAAACAAAAACTATTTCTTTAAAACAAAAGAGTAAAGACATACATATACGTAATAACAACGAGACTCAATCTAATGTGAATGATAATGACTTTATCGACTATCGTGTTCCACAATCTATGCGTATGAAATTAGCAACTGCATTTGGTTCAAAAGTTATCAATGAATCCTTCCACAATGCTGTGAATATCGCTAAAAAAGCTGCTAAGAAGTGTAGTTTACTATCGGACAAAGATGTATTTAACAATATTATTACCAATGCTTCTGTAGCTTTATTCTCTAAAACTCATGAATTTGAGCATAATAGAACACTTATGAAAAATCCAATTGGGTACTTTACTAATACATTTAAAAGCATGGTATATGACTACATCGATAGCTTTAGATCCATCCACAATATTGCTAAACGTAAAGAAAATAAATACATTGGGCTAACAGCTATGTTTTCACAGATTATCGATGGATAAATTCGCTTATTTCAACGGGATTGTAAACAACTTAATGGACAAGTTCTACTTTGATAAAGATTTTATGGGAGCATAACACTTCCGAAAAGCGCGAACAAGTGTTTGATTTATTCTCAATAACTTGTTATTATATGGTTAGATATTCCATACATAAAGTGAGGTATACACCATGAAACCATTAACAAGTAGACAAGCTGAAATATTAACTTTTATCCAAGAAAAGGTCATAGAAAACGGATTCCCTCCTACTGTTAGGGAAATCTGCAAAGCGACTGGACTTGCTTCTAGTTCCACAGTTCATGGACATTTAATGCACTTAGAAGAGAAAGGTTATATTCAGCGAGATCCATCTAAACCTCGTACAATTAAAATTTTAAAAGGAGCACTTATATGATTACTAATCCAATAGCACACGAAAAGGACAAATTGATTAGGAAAATTTATTCTAAGCAAAAAGATATTGCCGCTTTATTATTAAAGCATGGAAATCGTCAAGAGGTTGCGCACCTGGTTTATAAATGGCAATCCCATAAAAACTTTTTTATGCAAAACGCTGCTGTTACAAAAATACCTTTAGATGAACTTAAAGAGAGACATAAAAAAGTTACTGAATTACTCGAGCAAGTAGAGCTGTATACACTCAAGTAAAAAATTGATAAATAATCCCAATATCTCCAATGTTTGGTATAATGATTTTGTTATTAATTATCAGGAGGTCATTACATGAGTTATGATACTGTAGCATCGCTACAACGTATGCAACAATTAGAACAAGCTCAAGCTGCAGCAGGGAAACGTTTAGTGTTACAAAGAGATCATAAGAGAGATAATATACTAGCTGCACTTGCTATTGTATTTTCTATTCCTACCTTTTGTATTTCTCTTATGCTATTTGCTATTTATTACATAATTAAATCTCTTACAACCAAAACATACTTAGTTAAAAACGTTGCCACCGGAGAAAAGTTCCACGTAGATAAAGAAGAATTTAAACAGTACAAGAAGAACTTCAAGAAGAAAGAAAAACAAGTTAGAAGGATATCTGATTTGCAATAAAAAAGCCGACTCAATTATGTACTGACCCCTGTCAAGTAGACAGTAATTAAAACGCATAGTTAAGAAGCCTGAGTTCGATATTCGTATGGACTCAGGTTCTTTAATTTTTTCTGAAAACGATGGTGG